>JAEMSB010000025.1 GCA_016463045.1 Niveispirillum sp. | reverse complement strand
CGCGGGTATGGGCACGGATGGTCAGCAGATATTCAGCGCCCGGCTTGCGCGGCAGCGCCGGTAGGGGCAGCGCCACTTGTTCGGCCCCCCGCGCGGGGGTGTGCAGGTCGGCCAAGACGCCTTGCGCCACTGTCACCCCGTCCTCATGCACCACCCAGTCGAAGCTGAAGCCCGACAGATCAATGAAATCATGCCGGTTGCGAACCGTGACCTTACCGGTCGCCGGATCGAACCCCTCGAACTGAATGGGGGACAGGACCTTCTGCACTTCATAGAAATGCGGGTTGGGGGTGCGGTCGGGCTGGATCATCCCATCGCCGAATTCAATGTCGCCACCTGGATTGGGGCCATACTCCCCGCCATCACCCCAATAACGCCGACCATCCTTGGTATAGCGATACATGGACTGATCCACCCAGTCCCAGATGAAGCCGCCTTGCAGCTTTTCCGGGTAACGGTAGATCGTGTCCCAATAATCCTTAAGGTTTCCGCCAGAATTGCCCTGCATATGGGCATATTCACATTGAATCATCGGCTGGGTACGCAGGGGGTCCGTGGCCCAATCGACCATCTTTTCGATATCGTCATACATGGGCGCATAGATATCGACATAATCATGCGGACGATGTTCCCATAGCAGCGTTCCCCAGCCCAGGAAGGAGAGCAGACGGCCAGGGTCGCGCCGCCGTGCCGCCGCAGCCGCCTTTTCAAAACTGGGACCATCGGCAGTTTCGTTGCCCAATGACCAGAAGATGATCGAAGGATGGTTCTTGTCCCGCTCCACCATATTCATGACCCGGGAAATATGCGCCTGCTCCCAGGCCGGATCGAACCCCATGGCCAGTTGTTCACGAAATTCCGGGCGGCGGTTGGAAAGGCTCAGATAGGCGTGGCTTTCATTATTGGCCTCGTCCATGACATAGAGGCCATATTCATCCGCCAGTTCGTACCAGCGCGGATCGTTGGGATAGTGAGAGGTGCGGACCGCATTGATATTGCTGCGTTTCATCAGCTCCATATCACGCCGCATGCTTTCTTCTGACACGACATGGAAGGTTTCCGGGTCATGTTCATGACGGTTCACGCCCCGGATGGTGATCGGCTTGCCATTCACTGTGACTTGGCCGTTCTTCATCGCCACGGTGCGGAAGCCAATGCGCTGCGGTGTGGCCTGCAGCAAGTTACCATCCTGATCGAACAGTTCCACCAGGGCGGTGTACAGCCTGGGCGTTTCCGCACTCCAGGGCTGGATGCCGGGCACAGAGGCGGCAAGGTTGACCACCCGTTCCGCCTTGCCAGGTTTCACCTTGGCTTCCCGCGTCAGCAGGGTGCGGTCGCCATCCAGCAATGTCAGACGCAGCCTTGCCGCCTGGGCTGACGGGGTGACGGCGATATCGGCAGACAGGGTGCCGTCGCGGTAATCCCGATCCAGTCCGGCGTGCACGAACAGGTCACGGACACGGGTCGATGGCACAGCATAAAGCCGCACCGACCGTTCAATGCCGGAAACACGCCAAAAATCCTGATCTTCCAGATAGGAGCCATCGGCCCAGCGGAAGACCTGGATCGCCACCATGTTGCGACCGGGCGTCAGATGGCGGGTAATATCGAATTCAGAAGGCAGTTTGCTGTCTTCCGAATAGCCAACCATCCGCCCATTGACCCAGACATAATAGGCGGCCCCCGCCGCACCAATATGCAGGATAACATCCTGCCCAGCCCAACCCATCGGCAGGTCGAAATCCCGGCGGTAGGATCCAACCGGGTTCTTGTCATGCGGGATCAAAGGACGGTTGGCTGGAAAAGGATATGTCGCATTGTTGTAGCGTGGCTGATCATAGCCTTCCGCCTGCCACATCGACGGCACCTTGATCAAGGGCCAGGCGGATACATCAAAATCTGGCTTTTCAAACCCAACCGGCAGATTATTGGCGGAAGGGGTGAAATTGAAATGCCATTGCCCATCCAGCGACAGATGTCGGCTGGACCGGGCCTTGTCCCCCGCCAGGGCCGCCTGGCGTGATTCAAAGGGAAACATGCTGGCGCTGGCGGGCAGTTTGCCACGCTCGTTAATGGCTGGATTCTCCCAGTCCGGTCGTGCCGGGTCGATCTGCACTGGCTGCAAATTTGGAACCGGTGTCTGGGCACCCACTGGCCACGCCAGACCCACGGCGCACGTACAAAGCAGAAGGCGGCTGAATTTCATCATGTTCTGACAACGTCCCGGCCAAAAAGAAACGGGAGCGGCGTCACCGCCGCCCCCAGTCATGGGAGGGTCAAAGGATGGCTGGTTAGCCACCGAATTTCCAGCGCAAGGCCGCACCAAAGACACGGCCATTGGCATAATGCTGGCGTTCAACGCCCGTGTAATAGCCGGGCTCTCCATAGAAGCGGTTGGGCGCGGCATTGGTAAGGTTGGACGCCGTCAGTGACAATTGCAGGTTCTGCGGCAGGTTGAAATTCACCGAGGCATCCAGCAGGCCGAAGCCCTGGATGTAACGGCTATCCACCGGGTTCAGGCCAATGGCGGTGAACTGGGCCTTGGACCGGTAGGTGTAAACGATGCGAACAGAGGCAAAATCATCCTCATACATCCCGGTCAGGGTGTAGCTGTATTTGGACGTAAAGGGCTGTACCGAATTCACCAGCACACCAGAGGACAACAAAATGGGATTCTTGGTGTCGACATAGGTGAAGCTGGCTGACGTGCCGAAATTGTGCAGGTATTCCGGGATGAAGTCATAATCCAGGAATGTCTGCGCCGCAGCCTCCACGCCCTTTGCCCATCCATTCTGCGCATTCAGCGTGCGGGTGACCAGATATTGGCCGCCGCTGCAACCATTAAGGATGGAGCCGCTATAGGTAAACCCTGGAACCGCCTCACAACTGGCCACCTGGCTGAAGAAGCCCTTGATTTCCTTGTAGAACAGGCCCAACGACATGTAATTGGCACCTGAGAAATAGTGTTCCAGCGACAGATCGTAGCTGTCCCCCTTTTGCGGCTTCAGGTCAGGATTGCCGACAGCCGCAGTCCCGCTGCCATTATTGACCACGATGGAGGGGTTGAGTGAGACCGGATCAGGGCGGGCGATCCCTTTGCCATAGCCAAAGCGCAACTGAGTTTCCGTGCTGATATGGCCAATGATATTCAATGTCGGCAGCACATCGGTGTAGGAACCCTTATCCTCATTGGGAACGATTCCGCCGGCGGTGCTGACCTGGGCGCGGGTGAAGGTGTTGGTCTTCACCACACGCACACCGGCATTGCCCTTGATGGCATCATCCAGGAAGCGGAAATTCGCCATGCCGTAACCGGCATAGGTTTTTTCCTCAAACCGACGGCGGTTGACGACAATTTCCGGCTCCGTGCCGGACGTGGGAATGCCGGCCTGCGAGAACAGGTTTTTGACGATATCCCCATAAAGCTGGCTGGGATCATAAATCAGGAAGCCGCCGGTATAGCCACTTTTCCCGTCCATGAAATTGTTCGCGGTGGCAATGATGGAACCAACGCTACCAATATTGATGGCGTTGGACCCATTGGCGGCAAGTGCCAGACCATTCGTCGTCAGGTTCTTGCCCGCCAGGGTAAAGTCACGATAGGTATCGTTCTGTGTGGCGTAACGGAAGCCACCTTTTACGCTCTCAATGAACCCATCGTCAAAGCTGCGGGTGATATCAACTTTCGCCGCGACCCCGTCATCCTTGTAACGGTTGGGGTAGGTGCCGTAGTCCTTGTAGTTCCACGTCGCGGCAGAAGATACATCCGGTCCGCCGATGGTCAGATAGGTGGGTTGGGCCGACAGATCACGCGTCAAATCCCAGGTCAGGCCCGGTGCCGCGGTAAAGTTCATGCCGCGTCCATCAAGATTTTGTTCAGCCTTTACATAGGTATAGTCAAAATCCACATTCAGATTATCGGCAGCCTGCCATTTGGCACCACCCGCAATCACCATGGTTTCATAGTCACGGCGGTTCGCCCCTTCCGTCAGGGTTAAAGCCGATCCCAGGAAGGTGCCCCCAGTCAGCAACCGCCCGGCCAGCAGCTCATCCGCCCCGCCATTGATATTGCGATAGGTCAAGCCCTCTGTCGCCTGAAAGGCGGAAGTTGTCAGATTACGCACATAGCGGCTGTTGCTGGCACCCAGGAAGCCATACTCCTGATCATACCGGTAAAAATTGTAGAGACCTTCGACATATAGTTCCAGATCGGGATTTGGCTTATACTGCACCATCCCGTTGATGCCCTTGCGGGTACGCACATAGCGCTCCCAGCCGATGGTTGGGTTTTCACCCAGCACGGCGATCAGGCCGGAACGGTCGCCGGTGACGCTGGCAGGATTGACGGTCGCCAGATAATTGATGTCCGACCGCCCCACATAGGACGCATTGTAAAGACCGGAGGCGGCACCCGCCGCATATTCCGCACTGGCGGCGTTGATGGCCCGGCGATAGGAAATGCCGCCAGCCCCCGGCGTATTGTCACCCCGGTTGATGGTCCGCATATAGCCACCGGCCAGCATCACGCCGATTTCGCCTTCGCCAACATCCCAGGTCTGGGAAACCAGGCCAAAGACTTCCGGCTCTGCATCATCCTGCAGGTCATTGTATCGACCGCCGACCGACAGGGTGGCCGTCGTTCCCTTCATCTCCAGCGGGCGGCGGGTGCGGACATTGACGATGCCGCCAACGCCGCCTTCAATGTGCTCGGCAGTGGGATTCTTGAACACATCCACGCCGGCCACCATGGCGGGCACCATGCCCTCGATATTGAAGTCGCGCTGGCCGGCGGTGAAATAGGCTCGGTCATTGACCCGTGATGCCGTCTGGCCCGTCAGGCCACGCACGGTGATGCCGGATCCGGTGCCGACGGGAGAGGCCGCCTCCCCGCCAAACCGGTAAGCCTGCACGCCCGGAATGCGAGTCAGTGTTTCCGCAACACTCGGGTCCGGCAGCTTGCCGATGTCACTGGCGGTGATGCTGTCCACCACCTCCACCGCATTCTTTTTGATCCCAACATTGTTACGCAGGCTGGCGCGAATGCCAGTAACGACAATCTCCAGCAACTGGCCGTCGTCTTGTTGCGGCGCGTCCTGCGCCATGGCTCCCTGGGCCACTACCACCACCGAAGCAGAGGCAAATAAACGGAAAAGGCTGTGTTTCAGCTTGTTCTTCATCATGTCCTCCCCAGGACGCATGCTGTATGCAGCGGGCGACGGTCGGTCGCCACTTTTATGTTTGTGTAATAAATAGGTATCGTTATCTATTTTGGGCGTCAACAGTTATAGCGACCCGAGACGATATTTTTTGAATATGATTGTATGCTGGTGCGTAAGTCGTTGGGGAAAAACATGATTTTCAAATCAAGTCAAAACGTCGGCACAAGCCAAAGGCACCACCCAGACCTGGGAGGTGCACGGCAAACCTAAGAAAGTTGTCCAAGACACTGGTAACGATGTGGTTTTCAGCCAAGCTGCGGATCTGAAAATATCAGCAACGCCGCCCTCAGGCCGTCTTGCCGGTCGTCGTTGGTGCCGCCGCTTGCAGGGGGCCGGTGGATTCCCGCTCTCGTAGGGTAAAGGTTGCCACATGGTGGCGCACGGCTGGCGTCCCGCCATTGCGGCGGTCACGGATGAAATCACTCAATATTTCAACCGCGATGCCCGCCATGTCCCCAATCGGCTGGTGGACCGTGGTCAGCTGTGGCCACATCAGCGAGGCGATGGGCGTGTCATCAAAACCGGCAATGGAGATATCGGCCGGGACACGCAGACCCGCCCCGAGCGCGATCGCCATGATGGCCGCCGCCATGTCATCATTGCTGGAGAAGATGGCGCTGGGCCGCGGAATCGCATCCCCCAGAAGGTGCCGCCCCACATCAAGCCCGGAACGATAGGTGAAATCGCCCTGTACCACCCATTCCGCCCGTACCTGCAGGCCGGCCTGTGCCATGGCGGCGCGGAATCCTTCCTCACGCCGCAACGCAGGGGAGTGTTTGGGGTTACCGCGCACAAAGGCGATATCTCGGTGCCCCAGATGCAACAGGTGCCGGGTCATCGCCCGTGCCCCTTCAAAATCATCAATCAGGACGGCGGATGAATGCGAACGTGGGTCTGCCGTGGCAAAGCTCAAGGCGGGGATATCCGCCTGCCACAGCAGATCCAGAGCTTCCAGCGAGTCGCACAGAGGAGGGGGCAGGATCATGCCATCCACCCCCAGATCCAACAGCTTGCGCACAGCATCCACCGCATTGGGATGGGCCGCCACCGGCTCCACCACCAACTGACTGCCGTCCCGCCCACTTTGCTGGAATGCCCCCATCAGGAAATCGCCCAGATTGGAGGAGCGGGGATTGTTGAACAGAATGCCGATGCGGGTGGAGCCGGATCGCGCCACACGGGCCGCCACATTGGGTACGTAATTCAAGGCGCGGATGGCGGCTTCCACCTTTAGGCGCAGCGGTTCGCGTACCTTGGTGCCGTTAACCACCCGCGAAACGGTCATCGGTGAGACGCCAGCATGCTGGGCGACATCATGTACCGTTACCGCCGTTTTACGGCGACTTGAAAAATCGGCCTTATCGCTGCTCGTCACATTCCCCCCCCTTTTTTTGCACCCAAACCTGTACGGGTCTATACACAGCAACTAGGCGGCTAAGTACCCTCACCCGCCCGTCCGCATCCGTGATGAAGAGATTGCTATCGGCGCTGTGTGCCGTGTGTTGACGTTAACAGTCAAGCAGATATCTTAAAAACACTAGGTTTTATAGGCCCTATTCCCGCCTTTTGAAAGGGGCAAGCGCTGGGATAATCGCTTGCATGGGTGGGGTATATCAGGTAACGATACCCGAAAATGGCTTCAAGGCCGAACCATGACATGGGGGAAACGCAATGCCCACCGGATCTGAAGCCCGGCGCAATTATATCCTGCTCAGTGCCTTTCTGTTTCTGTTTTTCTTCGCCCAGGCTGTCGCCATGTCGTTCCTGGCTATCTGGCTGAAGGGCCCGATGGGATTGAGCGGGGTGGAGGCGGGCACCGTCTTTTCCGCGAATTTTGTGGCGGCGATGCTGTGCCAGCCTTTATATGGCTTCATCTCTGATCGGGTGGGGCTGCGGCGGCATGTCCCCATCTTCATCGCCATCATGGTATTGATGTGCGGCTTTTTCTTCGCCTTCGTCTATGCGCCGCTGTTGCACAGCCACGTGGTGCTGGGTGCCGCCATTGGCGGACTTTATCTCGGGCTGACCTTTGTGGCGGGTTCCTTCGCCCTGGAAAGTTTTGTTGATCGGGTCGGCCGACGCTATGGCTTTGAATATAGCCGGGCGCGGCTTTGGGGTTCACTGGGTTATGCCAGCGCGGCCGTGTTTTCCGGTCGGCTTTATAATATTGATCCGCAGATCAATTTTTATCTGGCCTCCGTGGCGGGCCTGCTGCTGATCCCGGTGATCATGGCCGCCCGCATCGTGCCGGACCCGGTTGAGCAGGCCCATGCCCAGGCGCTGACGCCGCGCCAGTCGCTGTCTGTACTGGGACAGCGCAAGTTCTGGGGCTTCATGGTGCTGATCCTGGGCGTGACGAACCTTTATCTGGTTTATGATCAGCAGTTTCCGGTCTATTTCGCCTCCATGTTCGCCACCCCGGCGGAAGGCAATGTGATGTTTGGCTATCTCAACTCGGCGCAGATTTTCGTCGAGGCGGGGATGTTGCTGATCGCACCTTTCATCGTCATGCGCACCGGTGCCAAGAATGGGCTGTTGATCGCGGCGGGCATCATGATTGTGCGCATCGGTGGTTCGGCCATTGTGACGACGCCTCTCGGCATCTCATCGATGAAGATGCTGCATTCCATCGAATTGCCGATCCTGGCCGTCTCCATCTTCCGCTACATCGCCTATCATTTTGACAGCCGCTTTGCTTCCACGGTCTATCTGGTGGGGGTCAGTTTTGGCCATTCGCTTGGCTTGGCTATTCTCTCCCCCATTGTCGGCAAGGGGTATGATCTGCTCGGGTTCAAGACCACCTATCTGATAATTGCCGTGGGGGCGCTGGTCTTCTGGATCGCCTCGTTGTTCGCCCTGTCGCCCACCCCCCGCACCGACGCCCGCGGTCGCCCGCTGGATGGGCAAGAGCCGACGGGGGACAACACCGTCAACAGCCGCACATCCGCGGCCCCCGCCAATCCCTAAGAAGCGGTTTCGACATGACCGAGATTACGCATGAACCGCTGGCCAACCCGGCACGGCTGGCCCGAATCCCCCTGCCCACGCCGGGGGAACTGGATATCGCAACCGGCCATGTTCTGGCCCGGATTGACCGCGCCCTGCCGGAATTCACCCATCTGTTCCCCGGCCCTTCAAGCGTGAAGCTGTATTATCCGGCCATCGGCAATATCGAATGGACCAATGGATTCTGGACCGGGATGCTATGGCTGGCCTGGGAATTGACTGGCCATGCGCGGTATCGCCACGCAGCCGAAATCCAGGGGCGCAGTTTCCTGCAGCGGGCGGAACAGCAGATCAATGTCGCCCATCATGATCTGGGCTTCCTTTACACACCATCCGCCTGTGCAGCCTGGCGCCTGACGGGCGATCCGGCGGCGCGGCGCGCTGGCCTGTTGGCAGCCGACTTGCTTTTGTCCCGGTTTGATCCGGTTTCCGGGGTAATCCAGGCCTGGGGCGATTTGAACGACCCGGCAGAGGCCGGGCGGATGATCATCGACTGCAACCTGAACCTGCCGCTGCTTTATTGGGCGACGGAACAGACGGGTGATCCCCGGTATCGGGATGCAGCGGAACAGCATCTGACCCAGGCGGCGCGGCATCTGGTGCGCCCTGATGCGTCCACCTTTCATACTTTTCATATGGATACGCGCACCGGGGCCCCCTTGCGTGGCACCACCCATCAGGGGCATGCCGACGATAGTTGCTGGGCGCGCGGTCAGGCGTGGGGCATTTATGGCTTCGCGCTGGGCTATGCCCATAGCGGGCGGGTTGGTCTGGTCGATCTGTCGGCGGCACTGGCCAATTATTTCCTGAACCGGCTGCCGGATGATTTGATCTGCCGGTGGGATTTGATCTTTACCGGCCCTGAAGCGCCCGCTGATACATCCGCCGCGGCTATCGCCGCCTGCGGCTTGCTGGAACTGGTCCGGCACCTGCCGATCGGCCACCCTGACCGTGAGCTGTATGCGCGTGCCGCCTGGGGGATGGTGCGGGAACTAGATACGAAGCATCTGGCTCCGCTTTTGGGTTCCAACGGGGTACTGGCCAACGCCGTCTACCACATGCCCAAGCAGATCGGCGTCAATGAATGCTGCATCTGGGGCGATTACTTCCATCTGGAGGCGCTGATGCGCCTGCGCCATGTCTGGAGGCCCTACTGGTGACGTTGCCGACCACCCGTCGCCACCTGCTGGCGGGTGCCATCGCCCTGCCGATGGCCGCCGCCGCGTCCACGCCAGCGCTGGCCCAAGGCAAGACACATGATGTGACCTCGCCTGACGGCAAGCTGCTGGTCCGACTGGACCCGGTCGGTCCGCGCTGGTCAGTGCTTTACCGTGGCAAGGAGATCCTCAGCCCGTCGCCGTTGGCGCTGGTGCTGGCCGATGGGCGCAGCATCGGCCCAGGCGCAGATTTCGTCGGGGTGCAGCAACGTCAGATCAATGGTGACTGGACGCCGCCCTATGGCATTCGCGCCCGCTATACCGAAGCCTGCGCCGAACTGGTGATGGAAATGCGGGACAGCCATGCCAGCATCCGCTTTGCCATCATTGCCCGCGCCTATGATGCCGGTGTCGCCATCCGTTACCGGCTGATTGACGCACCAGATAACAGCCTGACCCTGGCGGGTGAACGCACGGAATTCCGCCTGCCCACCGGGGCCATATTGTATGTCAGCCGGGACGAGGGGGAATATCAGCGCACGGTGCAGAACGATGTCGCGCCGGTTCCGCACCCCGATCTGACGGAAAGCTGTGACCAGGAAGCACTGGCCGACACGCCGGTCACCGCGCAATTGCCCGACGGCACCACCCTGTTGATCGCGGAATCCGATCGTCTGCATTATCCGCGTGTCATGCTGCGCAGTGGGTCATCCGGTCTGGTGACGCATCTGATGCGCTTTCCGGGGCGGGCCACCGGCTATTCCGGCCCCGGTACCACCCCGCCGGAGGAGAAGTTCAGCATCCCGGTGCCGTTTGACACGCCCTGGCGCTGCATCTTGGCCGCCCCTGATGCCAAGGGCCTGATCGAACGGCAGGATCTGATCCCCACCCTGTCCACGCCCAACCAGTTGGGCGATGTGAGCTGGATCAAGCCTGGTCGCGCGATGCGTATCATCGAGCGCACCACCCAGGCCGGGTTGGACACGGTGGATTTCGCTGCCGCCCGCAAGCTGGATTTTGTTCTATGGGATTCGCGCTGGTACGGCGATGGCACCGACCCCAGCGATGCCACCTATGCCATCCCCGCCATCGATATCCGCCGCGTTATTGATTATGCCCGATCCAAAGGGTTGGGGATGATCCTTTACGTTGACCGCGTTCCGGCGATGCGCCAGTTGGACGCCATCGTAAAGACCTATCAGGAATGGGGGGTGGCCGGCATCAAATTCGGCTTTGTCTGGGAAGGCCGTCAGTCAGATGTGGATTTCATTCATCACATGGTAAAATTGTGTGGCGAGCACCAGTTGCTGGTGAACCTGCACGACAATCTGCGCCCTGCCGGGCTGGAACGCACCCTGCCCAATTATGTGGCGTTGGAAGGGGTGCGCGGGAACGAACAGTTCCCCACGTCGGCGCATAATTGCACCTTGCCCTTTACCCGCGCCCTGTCAGGACCGATCGATTACACGATCTGCTTTGCCAACCGGAAAAACCGCACCACCAATGCCCACCAACTGGCACTGGCGGCCATCTATTATAATCCACAGACCTTCCTTTACTGGTACGACAAGCCCAATAAATATGCGGAGCGGGACTGGCCGGAGCTGGCCTTTTTCGATGAATGCCCAACCACCTGGGTTGCCACGACCGCCCTGTCAGGTGCCATCGGTGAACATGCGGTTGTGGCACGCAAGGCTAAGGATGGGCGTTGGTTTCTGGGGGCCATCACCAATGAGACAGGCCGCACCCTGAACATCGATCTGGCTTTCCTGGGAACTGGGGAATGGACCGCCCGCCGGTTTGGCGATGGCGCCCCCGCAGCCCCTGTGAACCGTACCGGGGTGGCAGTGACGGTTGAAAAGGTGAGGGCCGGGACCAAGCTGGAGATGGTATTGTCCCCCAGTGGTGGGCATGCGATCATCTTTGAAAAAGCCTGAACCAGACGGGAGTATTGACCCTCTCGGCTTTTCTGAAGGAAATCCCACATGGCCCGCTGGCACTTGGCCGCCCTTTTATTATCCCTGTTCACCCTGCGGCCCGCTTTGGCGGAACTGCCGCTGGTGACGGCGGATGAAACCATGCCGGCGGGCATCTGGTATGCCGACCAGGGGGATGGCACCTACATCAACCCGGTGTTGAACGGCGATTATTCTGACCCGGATGTGGTGCGGGTGGGGGATGATTATTATCTGACGGCTTCCAGCTTCACCAATGTGCCGGGGCTGCCCATCCTGCATTCCAAGGATCTGGTGAACTGGACCCTGATCGGTCATGCCCTGTCCCGGCTGGTGCCGGATGCCCACCATGCGGTTTCACGCCGGGGTGGTGGCGTCTGGGCACCCGCCATCCGGTACCATGCCGGACGCTTCATGATTTACTACCCCGACCCGGATTTCGGCATTTTCCTGGTCACCGCGACCGACCCGCGTGGACCGTGGAGCCAGCCTTCGCTGGTAGATGACACCCGTGGCGCTATCGACCCGGCACCTTTCTGGGATGATGATGGCCAGGGGTGGCTGGTCCATGCCTATGCCGCATCGCGTGCCGGGGTGGAGAAGAAAAACCAGATCATCCTGAAACGCCTGTCACCCGATGGCACCCGCACGCTGGATGACGGAATCACCATCATCGACGGCGATGAAATGCCCAAGGTGGCCACCTCACAGGGGCTGATGCCTTGGTTTACCACCGAGGGGCCGAAGCTCTATAAGCGCGGCGGCTATTACTATGTCTTCGCGCCTTCTGGCAGCGTGAAGGGCGGTTGGCAAGGAGTATTTCGTGCCCGCAAAATCACCGGCCCTTATGAAGGGCGATCCGTGATGGATCAGGGCGACACGCCGTTCAACGGTCCTCACCAGGGTGCCTGGGTGGAAACCGGAAAGGGTCAGGACTGGTTCCTACATTTCCAGGATACAGATAGCTATGGTCGCAGGGTGCTATTGCAGCCGATGTCCTGGGGTAGCGATGGCTGGCCCATCATCGGCGAAAAACAGAATGGCCAGCCCTTCGGTCAACCGGTGATCCGCCACACCAAGCCGGCTCTGCCTCCTCAACCACGCGCCGTGCCGCCCATGGATGATGATTTTGCCGATGGATATCATTTGGGCTGGCAATGGAGTGCCAATCCCGCCGTCGATTGGGTAGATCGCTCGGTCAAGGGCAAGCTGAGGCTGAAATCTGCCTCGTCTTCTGCCAACCTTTGGGAGGCTGGCAATCTGCTGACGCAAAAATTGCCCGGCCTGCGGTTTTCCGTCACCACGCAATTATCCCTTCATCCAAACCAGCCAGGCGAACGGGCCGGTCTGCTGGTGCTGGGCTATGATTATGCCTGGATCGGCCTGGAAAACACCGCTGATGGTATAAGGTTGGTGCAGGTAACGCGCAGTAATGCTGATCACGGTGGACATGAAGGCAAGGCACAGGTCAGTGCCGACCGTGTACTCACGGCTCCGGTGGGGATCACCGGACCTGTGTATGTGCGCGCCCGTTTTGAACCCGTGACGGTGGCGGAGCCGGTACCCAGCTTTCCCCATTTCTGGCCATCCATGCTGCGATCCACTCACGCGAGGGTCCAGTTCAGTTATAGCTTGGATGGCCAGTATTTCACCCCCATCGGTCCCACCTTTCAAACCTTGCCCGGACGCTGGGTTGGCACGCAGATCGGCTTGTTCGCCCAAGCGGCCAGTGGCAACCCCGCCTATTCCGCCACCCGTGTGGGATATGCTGAGTTCAATCAATTCTTAATTGATAAATAGGTGCGCTTTACCCGTATTATGCACCGAGATCGCAATTCTAGTGCATTGACACTGACAAGGGATTCACAAGGCGGCTTGGAAATGAAAATCTGGGCTTATGTCCCAAACAGTCAGTGTCATCATCAGCCCTGAGGATCGTGCGCGGTTGACCGCGATCATCGGGGATCGCAACCGGCCTCTGAAGCATGTTCAGCGGGCGCGGATCGTGTTGTTGTCGGGCGAGCGCCTGCCAGTTCAGGTGATTGCCCGCATGACCGGGCTCAGCCGCCCGTCGGTTTGGCGCTGGCAATGCCGGTTTGCGGAGAAGGGCGTGGATGTCCTGTTGCGCGAACCCAGCCGCAAGCCGGGCCGCGCGCCGGTCTCGGCAGCGGAGGTGCAGCGGATCGTGGCGCTGACCTGCACGGAACCGCCGGGGGCGGTCACGCACTGGACGGGCCGGGCGATGGCCAAGCCGGTGGGCCTCAGCCTGCGGACGATCCAGCGGATATGGGAGGCGCACCGTCTCCAGCCGCACCGCATCCGCACCTTCAAACGTTCCAACGATCCGGCCTTCGCCGCCAAGGTGGAAGACATCGTTGGCCTCTACATGGACCCGCCCATGCATGCCGTTGTCCTGTCCATCGACGAGAAGAGCCAGATCCAGGCGCTGGACCGCACCCAGCCCGGACTGCCGCTGAAGCCCGGCAAATGCGGGACCATGACCCACGATTATAAGCGCAACGGCACCACCACCCTGTTCGCGGCGCTCAACGTGCTGAACGGCACCGTGATCGGTCGCTGCATGCCCAAGCACCGCCACCAGGAATTCATCACGTTCCTCAATGCCGTCGAGCGGGCCGTCCCCGTCGGCAAGGTCGTTCATGCCATCGTCGACAACGATGCCACCCACAAGCATCCCAAGGTGCTGGAATGGCTGTCCGATCATCCGAGATGGGTGTTCCATTTCACGCCTACATCCGCGTCATGGCTCAATGCCGTCGAAAGCTTCTTCTCCATCATCACCAGAAAGCGGCTGCGCCGCGGCGTCTTCACCTCCGTCTCCCAGCTCCAGGACGAAATCAGGCGCTTCATCAACGAGCACAACGGATCAGCAAAGCCCTTCGTCTGGACAAAACCCGCCGATGCCATCCTCGAAAAACCACGCCGTGCTCCTGGTGCATCTCTTCAATGAGTCAATGCACTAGACAGCGCCAAGGGCTCCACCGAAGCCATCGGGGCCGGCAAGGAAGTCGAGGAAGCTGCGGGTCTTGGCGGGCAGATAGCTTCGGTCGCGGTAAATGGCCGACAGGTTTACTGTAGGCATGGGCAGGTCAGGCAAAAGCTGCTCAAGCCGCCCTTCAGCTAGGTGGGCGCGGGCAACAAGATGGGGCATGATGGCAATGCCCATTCCTTCAAGCGCGGCCTGGAACAGGACTGTATCGTTCGCGCTTTGCAGAACAGGAGTCATACGGACCTCTGGCGCGCTGGCGCCAAATCCCAGACGGACGCGGCCACCGGTGCTGACCGGACTGTAGGCAAGGAACGGCGCACCAGCTAGATCGGCAATATCCTTCGGGCGACCGATCTGATCCAGAAGGCCGGGGGTGGCCACCATGCGGAAGGTGACGTTGGCCAGCCGCCGTGCGATCAGCCCCTCGTCAAGCACTGGACTCACGCGCAGGGCGAGGTCGTAGCCTTCCTCGACCATGTTGACCGGCCACCCGCTGAGATCAAGGTCGAGCATCACCTGCGGATAGCGCGTGCGATATGCGGCGAGCAGGCGGACGAAGTCCGGCTCGGTCAGCCACACCGGCAGGCTGATCTTCAACGTGCCGCGCGGGTCCAATGCCGACTGCGCCAGTTGCGCCCCCGCCTCGTCCAGTCCTTCCAGCAGGGGGCGCACGGCCTGAAGGTAGATCGCGCCTGCCTCGGTCAGGCTGACGTGACGGCTGGTACGGTTCAGAAGCCTGGCGCCGACCTCAGCCTCGATATGCTGGACATGTTTGCTGGTCATCGCGGCCGACAGGCCCATTCGGTCAGCAACAGCGGCGAAGCTCTTAGCCTCTGCCACTGCGGCGAAGACGCGAAGGCTGAGTAGGCTGTCCATAATCTCTCCTGATAAACTACGCCTGCAAACGGGCGGTTAGCGACTTTCCGGTTGTCAAGCTAGAGAGCCTACATTGCCGATCAGTGTAGAATACCTCCACACTTGGCGATAATCGTCAATTGAGAGGAAAGATAGCCTTAACCCATGGTCCAATGATCAGGTGCGTCGAACAAGGTATTTCTGATGGCAGGAAATACCGGGCCTATGCGCCTCCTAACCTGAAGGGAAAAAGCATGACCATGACCAGTCCTTCCAGCAGGGGGCGCACGGCCTGAAGGTAGATCGCGCCTGCCTCGGTCAGGCTGACGTGACGGCTGGTACGGTTCAGAAGCCTGGCGCCGACCTCAGCCTCGATATGCTGGACATGTTTGCTGGTCATCGCGGCCGACAGGCCCATTCGGTCAGCAACAGCGGCGAAGCTCTTAGCCTCTGCCACTGCGGCGAAGACGCGAAGGCTGAGTAGGCTGTCCATAATCTCTCCTGATAAACTACGCCTGCAAACGGGCGGTTAGCGACTTTCCGGTTGTCAAGCTAGAGAGCCTACATTGCCGATCAGTGTAGAATACCTCCACACTTGGCGATAATCGTCAATTGAGAGGAAAGATAGCCTTAACCCATGGTCCAATGATCAGGTGCGTCGAACAAGGTATTTCTGATGGCAGGAAATACCGGGCCTATGCGCCTCCTAACCTGAAGGGAAAAAGCATGACCATGACCTCTACCGCAGCTCCGGCCACAAGCCGCACTTGGAGCATCGCCATCTGGGTTGGACAGATCGCACTTGCCGGCCTCTACCTGATGGCCGCCTATATGAAGGGCATGATGCCCGTTGCCGATCTGGCGCAGATGGGCATGACCTGGGCGCCCGGCGCGCCGATCTGGCTGGTGCGCGGCATCGCGCTCATGGAATTCCTGGGTGCCGTGGGCGTGATTCTGCCCGCCGCGACCCGCATCATGCCGCAGCTCACTGTCTGGGCTGCCGCGGGCCTCTTGGCGATCCAGGCGCTGGCCGTCCCATTCCACCTGATCCGTGGAGAAGCGAGCCTGCTGGGCTTCAATGCGATTTACGTCGCGCTGGCGATCTTCGTCCTGTGGGGTCGCGCCCGCAAGGCACCAATCGCCCCGCGAGCCTGAGCATTCCAAACCAGGAGACCGACATGGACTCCCAGAGCTGGTCCCCTGTGAGCGGACAGTTTTTGTTCGGCGTTAAGCTTGGTCCTGATCAGTTCACGCCGCCAAACACAGTCTGTCCGCCCCTTGCCTGTATGCCTCGTCGGGTGTTTGTCCCCCGAGCGCGGAATGCGGGCGTTGGGTATTGTAGTAATCGATCCAGCGTCCGATGCCAGCCCTGGCCTGGCTGCCGGTCTCGAAGGCATGGAGATAGACGCATTCGTATTTCAGGGAGCGCCAGAGCCGTTCGATGAACACATTGTCCATCCAGCGGCCCCTTCCATCCATGGAAACCTTGATGCCGGCATCGGTCAAGATGCCGGTGAATTTTGGGCTGGTGAATTGGCCGCCCTGGTCGGTGTTGAAGATTTCCGGCTTGCCGTGGCGGGCCATCGCCTCCTGCAGGGCCTCCAGGCAGAAATCGATGTCCATGCTGTTGGACAGTTTCCAGGCCAGCACCCTGCGCGATGCCCAGTCCATCACGGCGATCAGGTACAGAAAACCCCGCCGCATGGGAAGTGGAGTAGGAAGCGCTTGCGCGCTTCCCCTCCCCGAACCGTACGTGCACCTTTCAGCGCATACGGCTCCCTGGCCCAAGGCCATGGCGACATCACGATATCGGGAGGTGACGGTACTCCGGGGCTCATCCCTGGCAATGTAGGGATTGCGCTCCGGGTTGCGCCACCGGAACTGTGCTTTTGGGCTGGAGACCAGCCTGCGCAGTCCTTTACCGATAGGATCACCCCGTTGATTACGGCCAAAGACCAGCCAGGTTTTCGTCTGGCCGGGGGCCGGTGCCCGATACCATTTGCGCATCAAGGGTTTGATGCGTGAGCGGTATTTGTGCGCCAGCCAATGCGCCAGTTTCCAGAACATGACAGTGTCGATGCGCCGGAACGTACGCGCCGTGAAATCGGTGAACTTATAGAACGCAGCCCACCCCGCCAGTTGACGGTTCAGGCTGTCGATCATGTCCACCGGGGCGACCTCGTGATTGCCGGAGAGGGCTTCGACCAGTCGACCGACAAAGGCCTTGGCCTTCTCCTTGGGTATCGTCGTGACCACGGACATGCGTCCGTTCGATCCCCGCTTGCGAATGATCTGGTGCCCCAGAAAGACAATCCCGTCATCGACGTGGGTGATATGGGTCTTGTCCATATTCAGCGTCAGTTTCAGGCGTCCTTCCAGAAAGGACCGGCATTCCTCGCGGATCACCTCGGCATGAGCCTTGGTGCCCTTGACGATGATGACGAAATCATCGGCATAGCGGCAATAGGCGACAGCAGGTTTCCATTGCCGGTTCTCGCGAACCGTAATGGGGCGTGCCTGCTGAATGCCGAAGTTCCATGCCCAGCGATCCTTGCGGGCCTTGCCGTTCAGATATTTCGCCTCCAACCACGCATCAAACTCATGGAGCATGATGTTGGACAGGAGCGGCGACAGGACGCCGCCTTGCGGAACACCCTCACTGGCGGCCACAAACAGGCCCCGGTCAACGTGGCCTGCCTTGAGGATGCGCCAGAGCAGATCGACAAACCGTCCGTCCTTTATCCGCCGCCGGACGCACCGCAGCAGCAGCCGATGGTGGACCGTATCGAAGTCGCTGGCCAGATCACCTTCGATGATCCAACGCCCTTTCGTTGCGGTGTCCCCATCCTGCAACTGCAACCTCACGGTCCGAACAGCATGATGCACGCTACGCTCCGG
>JAEMSB010000396.1:3082-4781 GCA_016463045.1 Niveispirillum sp. | reverse complement strand
GATGTCGCGGCCCTGTCCACGGCGCAGATCGTCGCCCTGACCACGGCGCAGATCGCAGCTCTGACCAGCACCCAGTTTAATGCCATCGAAACCACCGATCTGGCGGCCCTGACCACCACCCAGTTCCGAGTGCTGAACACGACCCAGATCGCTGGCCTCTCCACCACCCAGGTGGGTGTGCTGACGACGACCCAGATTGCCTCGCTGACCACCACCCAGGTGCGCGGTATCGAGACAACCGATCTGGCCGCCTTCTCCACCACCCAGATCGGCGCCCTGACCACGACCCAGATCGCGGCCTTGACGACGACGCAGGTTGTTGGCTTCGAGACCACGGATATCGCGGTGCTGAGCAGCACTCAGTTGGCTGGGCTTACCGCTACCCTGGTGCTGGGGCTGACGACGACGCAGGTCGCCGCCTTCACCTACACTCAGATCGGCCAGTTTAGCACCACGCAGATCCGCGCCCTGGAAACCAGCGACATCTCGGTCCTGGGAACGGCACAGGCAACCATCCTGAACAGCACGCAGCTGGCGGCCCTGACCACAACCCAGGTCGCCAACTTCAGCACCACGGCAGTGGCTCAGCTGACGGGTGGCCAGCAGTTCCCGGTCTTCACGTCGACCTTCGTGTCGGGTCTGACCACCACGCAGTTGAGCGTCCTGAACACGACGCAGATTGCCGCCTTCACCACCACAGGCATCATGGGTCTGACCACGACGCAGATTGCGTCGCTGTCCACCACCCAGATCGGTGGTATGGAGACGACCGATATTGGGGCGATGAACACCACGCAGATTGCCGGCTTCACCTCCACCCAGGTGTCGGCAATGACCATATCACAGCTCAACGCACTGTTCGTGTAATCTGAACAAGCCTAAGGGCCGGGCCTGTCCTTCGGGACAGGCCCGGCCTTTTCGTTTTCAGCACCCCATACGATGGGTCACATTGCCCCGATCGCCTGGCTCGGTCAGGATGGAAAAACGTCAATCCTCGTAACGGGCACCGATGCATCATCGCCAGATTCTGGACATGGCCTTGCGGGAGCTGCCGGCTGCCAAGGCCGCATATCTTTCCCGGGTGGCCGACAACCTGTCCCGTGACCCAAGCCTGGATGAGCGGTCACATCTGCTCTATCCGGTACTGGCGGCTGCGGCTGCGGGCATAGAGCCGGTGCTGCCACCCGCCGAATGCGCCAACCTTGTAGTCACCTTTCTGACCGAACATGCGGACGGCATCGCGCATGCGCTTTATTCGCCGGCCTATCTTCGCGATGGGGCTGCGGCGATGGCGCCCTGGGCCGCACGATTGCTCGCCAGTATCTCCATCGCCATCATGGACCAGTTGCAACGCGGTGCCCTGGTGCTGGATGAACCCAAGGTCTGGCGATTCGGCAGCAATACGCGCGATCAGCCCCGCTTCCCCTATGGAGAGGAACAGGACAGAGACGAGGGATAAAGGGGGGAAAGTCCGGCACGGCGACCGGGGCGGGCCGCCGTGCCGACAAGGTACCGCATCTTTGCCCTGAACCGAAAAGTGGGCCCGGCGGCGGGGCTGCCGGTGAAGCGGCGGAGCGGAAACCCTCCGGACAGGAGGGCCCCGCTTCGCGGCGTCTGCATCGCCATCCAGGCCCTCTGGCTCGTGATGGCTAAAGATTGTGGCGAACTCTTGCATCGCCGCTAAATCCGGTAGTGTTAA
>JAEMSB010000396.1:0-3072 GCA_016463045.1 Niveispirillum sp. | reverse complement strand
TTGTTAAAGCAAATGGCGGGCCATCGCCGTTGGGTCACCTGGAAAGCGGCTGTTTCCCTTGATCTCAAAGTTGGAAACACCACCGTATGTCTTCCGCGTCCCCCGCAGCTTGTTGCCTTTTGCAATCACCTTCTATCATTCAGCAAGACTCCCTTGCTGAACGCAACGCCCCATGCAATCATCCCTTTATGCTGACCGAACCCGCCCGTATCCTGATCATCGAACCGGCTCCATCTCTGTCACATGCCTATGTGACGGCGCTGAAGCGCGACGGACATGACCTGTCAGTGGTGGATAGCGGGCCTGCAGCACGCAGGGCCCTGGCCGTATCCGGCGGGGCAGACCTCCTACTGATCAATCTGCAACTGCCCGATGGCCCCGGCATTGACCTGCTGCGTGACCTGACCCAGGCTGGCCTGGCCGCCCGCGCCATTGCCTTGACGGCACAGGGGTCGGTTCAGGTGGCGGTGGATGCCATGCGGGCCGGTGCCGCCGATGTGCTGCTGCTGCCGGTAGGTACAGACCGGTTGCGCGGCGCTGTCGCCACGGTCCTGGCCCAGCCGGTGCCGACGCGTGAGGCCGGAGGCAAGACGCCGAAGGCCAAGGGCGCCAAGGCCACAGCCGCGGAACCCGCCGTCACTGAATATTCCTTCTACGGCTTTATTGGTGCGTCGCCGCCCATGAAGGCGGCCTACCGCCTGATCGAGGCGGCGGCGCCATCCAAGGCCACCGTCTTCATCACCGGCGAAAGCGGTACCGGCAAGGAGGTTTGCGCCGAGGCCATCCACCGCCGCAGCCCGCGCGCCCAGGGTCCCTTCATCGCCATCAACTGTGCCGCGATTCCGAAGGACCTGATGGAGTCGGAGATTTTCGGCCATGTGAAGGGGGCCTTCACGGGGGCCAGCACCGACCATGCCGGTGCGGCGCTGCAGGCCGATGGCGGCACCCTGTTCCTGGACGAAATCGGCGAGATGGACTTGTCCCTGCAGGCCAAGCTTCTGCGCTTTCTCCAGACCGGCATGGTCAAGAAGGTGGGTAGCGAGAAGTTGGAGCCGGTGGATGTGCGCATCGTCTGCGCCACCAACCGCGATCCCTATGCCGAGGTGCAGGCGGGCCGGTTCCGCGAGGATCTGTTCTACCGCCTGCAGGTGATCTCCATCGAACTGCCGGCGCTGCGCGAGCGCGGCGACGACATCCTGCTGATTGCCCGCCATTTCCTGGAAAAATATGGGCGGGAGGAGCGCAAATCCTTTAAGGGCTTCGATAAGGAGGCCGAGGGTATCCTTCAGACCTACGCCTGGCCCGGCAATGTCCGGCAGTTGCTGAACGTCGTCCGCAATGTCGTGGTGCTGAATGATGGGGACGAGATTAAGCCCTTCATGCTGCCCCCGCCCCTGAACAAGCCGACCATGATCGTGCCGCCGATTCTGCATGATCCGCGCTGGGCGGCGGTCGCGGGCCCCCTGGCCAGCCAGATCGGGCAGGCTTTCCCTGCCCTGGCCGCCCCGCCGTCGGGACCGTTCGGGGGCCTTGGCATTCCGGGTGTGCCCATTCCCGGCATTGGTCCGGCCACGCCCACAGCCCCGCCACCGGCATCCGGCACCGCCGACGGCTGGCAGAATGATGAACGCCGTATCCGCCCGCTGTGGCAGGTGGAGGAAGAAGCCATCGATGAAGCCATCCGCCTGTGTCACGGCAATATCACCCGTGCGGCGGCTTTGCTGGAAATAAATCCCTGCACCATTTATCGTCGTCGCCAGAAAAAGCGTACGGGCTGAGACGGGAACGGAAAGAACGGCCATGATTACCGAGATCCGTCACATCATCTTCTCCAATGACGAACTGAAGCTGGTCTTTCAGTCGGTGCCGCTTGACGGGTTCGATCCTGCCCGCCGCATCACCCGCATCCAGGTGGTGGAGGGTCCCCCGCCTTCCATCCGCATCCAGAGTGAGGCGGCGGGCGGCGGTGCGCGGTCGGAGCTGGAGGTGGAAAGCTACCAGCTGGCCCGGTTGATGGTCGCCTATTGCCGCGACAAGAAAATCCCCTTGCCCAAGGATGCGCTGAAAACCATCCACGCCCAGGGCGACGCGCTCTGCTTCTCGATCATGAGCACACTGGGCTGACCTCAACCGGTTTTTCCCATCGGCATATGCCAATGGAACAGGTCACGGCTTGGATTCCATCTGGAACCACCCTATATTGGGTGATGTAGGAACAGTCCTGGTGGGCAATCACCGGTTCACGACCAGATGGAAGACACGCACATGGAAGTCAGCAGCTCTGCCGGCTATGCCACGGCTCTTAAACAGCTGAATATTACGCAGCAGTTTCAGACCGAACAGGTGCGCGCCTCCTCTGACCAGTCGCAGCAGGTGACCAATCTGCTGGCGGGGGGCGGTTCAACCCGTCCCGCGGCGACCGGTGGCCGTGGCCAGATCGTCGATATCCAGGCCTGATCCCGCCATCTCAAGATTCTCCGAACCTAAAAGGGCCCGGTCGGCACATCGACCGGGCTTTTCCTTTTATACCAAGGGGCATGCCCCTTGGAGGCCGCCGACCGGCGGTCCGCGCACCCATGTGCGCGAAAGCCGAGCCGCCGGATGGCGGCGCCCGGTACCTGAGGGAACAGGTAACGACCAAGAACTATGATCCATGGCTTTTGGTCTTGAGCGCCCATAGCAGACGCGACGTTTCGGCACGACACCTGCGCCGCCAACGCAGTTGCAACTCAATCGCATGTGCAGTACCACCAGATCGGGACATGTTTCCTTTTGGGGGCCTGCGATGGCGAAGCGGAAATTCGGGTGGATCGTGGCGGGTACGGCCCTGTCGGGGCTGCTGGTCGGGCCGGCACTGGCGGAACCGTCGCTGGGCGGCCATGCCTTATCGCCCTGGGGCATGTTCATGGCCGCCGACTGGGTGGTCAAATCGGTGATGATCGGTCTGGCCGGGGCGTCGGTCGCCACCTGGACCATCTTCATCGCAAAACTGCTGGAATTGTCGGCGGCCAAGCGGCGGGCCGGTGCATCGCTGGCCCGGCTGGACAGCGTCCGGGGCCTGGCCGATGCCAC
>JAEMSB010000395.1:3950-4782 GCA_016463045.1 Niveispirillum sp. | reverse complement strand
GGGTGCCGGTGGCTCCGGTGCGGACGACGATCCCTTTGCCGATGATTTCTTCAACGATATTTTCGGGGCGACCAAGCGGCGTTACTCCGCCGGGGCCGGTGCCGGCGTCAAGGCCAAGGGCAGCGACGTCAATTATTCGGTCAGCGTCAGCTTTGCCGATGCCTGCCTGGGGTCCAAGCGCCGCCTGACCCTGTCCACGGGCAAGACCATCGATGTCAACATCCCCCCCGGCACGCGCGATCAGACCAAGCTGCGCCTGAAGGGGCAGGGTCTGGCGGGGCTGGGTGGTGCCGGTGCGGGCGACGCGATTGTCGAGGTGCTGGTGGACCCCCACCCGCTCTTTACCCGCAAGGATGACGACATCCATCTGGATGTGCCGGTGACGTTGCAGGAAGCGATCCTGGGGGCGGCCATCAAGGTGCCGACCCTGGACGGGCAGGTGGCCGTGAAGGTGCCCGCCGGCGCCAATAGCGGCACCATCCTGCGTCTGAAGGGCAAGGGTATTCCCAATGCCGACCGCAAGGTGACGGGCGATTTTTATGTGAAGCTGATGGTGATGCTGCCGGAAAAGCCGGATGCTGAGCTGTCCAGCTTCATCGAGCGCTGGTCCAAGGGCAAGGATTACGACGTGCGGCGTAAGCTGGGGGTGTGAGCCCCCAGCTTACGCGTATCACCTTACTTATTGTCTTCCTTGGCCTTTTCCACGGCGGCATCGGCCTTGTCACGCAGGTCGTCCACGGCCTCGCCGGCCTTGTCACGGGCATCTTCCAGCTTGTCGGCGGCCTTTTCGGCGGCATCGTCGATCTTCTCACCCGCGCGTTCCGCCGGGCCC
>JAEMSB010000395.1:0-3940 GCA_016463045.1 Niveispirillum sp. | reverse complement strand
GGCCCTTGTTGTCGCAGGCCGTCAGGGCCAGCGGGGCGGCCAGCAGCAAGGCGGCCAGGGTGCCGTGGCGCAGAAGATTCATCCCCATGATTTCTCTCCATCCATTTGCGTCGCTTGACCACCCCTGATGGGTGGTCTTCGGCGATAGAACACTCAAGGAAGGCGGAAGGTTCCCGACCCCCTTGGCGATGGCGTGCGGCGATCTAGCTCCTGTTCCCCGTGAATAACAAGACGGAACGGCGTAATGGCATCCCCCATCATCATCATCGGCGCTACCGGCGGTACCGGTCAGGCCCTGGCCCGGCGGTTGGCGGCCAAGGGCCATGCCCTGCATCTGGTGGCACGCGATGCGGTGCGGTTGGAGGATCTGGCCCAGAATCTGGTCGCCACCCATGCCGTCGCCGATGTGACGGCGGAGGATGCGCTGGCCGATGCGGTGGCGCTGGGCGACCGGGGGGAAGGCATCGCGGGCTTGGCCTATTGCGTCGGGTCCATCGTGATCAAGCCCTTGAAGGCGACCCGCAGTGCTGATTTCCTGACGGCCTTCAACCTGAACCTGCTGGGCGCGGCCACGGCCCTGCGCGCGGCGGAAAAGGGATTGAAGGCTGCCAAGGGCTCGGTCGTTCTGTTCTCCACTGTCGCGGTGGAACAAGGCTTCACTAACCATGCCGTCATTGCGGCGGCCAAGGGCGCGGTGGCGGGCCTGGGTCGGGCCATGGCGGCGGAATGGGCGCCGCATGTGCGTGTGAATGTCATTGCCCCGTCTTTGACCCGCACGCCGCTGGCGGCGTCCCTGCTGTCCTCCGAACAGATGGCGCAGGGGATTGCCGCCATGCACCCGCTGGCAAGGCTGGGGGAGGCTGATGATCTGGCTGCCATGGCAGATTTTTTGCTGTCCGCCGATGCTGGATGGATCACGGGGCAGGTTTTGGCCGTTGATGGGGGACGCGGTACACTTCGCACCAAGGGATAGGAGACGAACATGCATCGCCGCCACCTGATCCTTTCCGCCCCGCTGGCGCTGGGCCTTGGCATGATCCTGCCGCGCCGGTCGGCAGCGTTCATCCTGCCCGAAACGGACGCGCTGTCCTTTTCGGTATTCCGCAAGAATGACAGCCCCATGGGGTATCACCGGATGCGCTTCACGCGCGATGGCGACCGGCTGATCATGGAAAAGGAGATCATGCTGGAGGTGACGCTGGCCTTCGTCACCGCCTATCGCTACCGCCACCGCAACCGGGAGGTCTGGGAGGCGGGGCGGCTGATCGAGATTGAAACCCGCACCGATGATGATGGCGACGATTACTGGCTGCGCGCCAAGGCGGGGCCGGACGGGTTGATGGTGGAAGGCAGCGGTGGGTCCTATGTCGCCCCTGCCGACATCATCCCCACCAGCTATTGGAACAACGCCATCACCGGCGCGACCCAGCTTCTGGACACTCAACGTGGCCTGATCATGGATGTGCGGATGGAAGATAAGGGCCAGGAGACGCTGACCACCCAGTCTGGCCCGATGCAGACCCGCCACCACACCATCAACATTCTGACCAACCCGCCCGGCAAGACCAACCAGATCGACCTCTGGTACGATGATACCGGCCAATGGGTGGGGCTGGCGTTTGAGGCGAAGGGTCAGAAAATCACCTACATCCTGGATAGCGTTCCGGTGCCGCCGCAGCCTGCCCCGCAATCGGCCTCCACCCCATGAGCGGTGCTGTCCGTCTGGTCTTGGGCGATCAACTGTCGCGCAGTCTGGCGTCCTTGCGCGGGCTGGATAGGACCCAGGATGTGGTCTTGCTGGCAGAGGTGATGGCGGAGGCGACCTACGTTCCCCACCACCCGCAGAAAATCGCCTTTCTGTTCAGCGCCATGCGGCACTTTGCGGAGGAACTGCGGGCGGATGGCGTCCGTGTCGATTACATTCGCCTGGATGATCCAGACAATACCGGCACCCTGGGCGGGGAACTGTCCCGCTCCATCGCCCGGCATGGGGCGGCCCGCGTGATTGTCACCTTTCCCGGCGAATGGCGCGTCTGGAAACAGATGCGGCAATGGCAGCAGGATTTCAGCGTTCCGGTGGAGGTGAAGGAGGATGACCGTTTCTTCTGCCCCATCGCGCGCTTCCGATCCTGGGCCGATGGACGCAAGCAATTGCGCATGGAGTTCTTTTACCGGGAGATGCGGCGCGACCATCAGATCCTGCTGACGCCGGATGGCCAGCCAGAAGGCGGGCAGTGGAATTTCGATGCGGAAAACCGCAAATCCCTGCCCAAGGGCCTGAAAATCCCGCCCCCCTATCGCGAAGAACCCGATGCCATCACGGCGGAGGTCCTGGCCCTGGTGGCCGACCGCTTCGCCGGCCATTTCGGCAGGCTGGACGGGTTCTTCTATGCCGTCACGGCGGCGGGGGCCGAACGCGCGCTGGATCATTTCATCCGCCATTGCCTGCCCTTGTTCGGGGATTATCAGGATGCGATGGCCATGGGGCAGGAGACTTTGTTCCATTCCATCCTGTCGCCCTACATCAATGCCGGCCTTCTGGACCCGCGCCGGGTGGTGGATGCCGCCGAAGAGGCATGGCGACAGGGCCGGGCGCCGTTGAACGCGGTGGAAGGGTTCATCCGCCAGATCCTGGGCTGGCGCGAATATGTACGCGGCATCTACTGGCTGAAAATGCCCGGATATGCAGAAACCAACGCGCTGAACGCCCACCGTCCGCTGCCCGATTTCTATTGGACCGGGCGCACCGACATGAACTGCATGGCGCAGGTCATCGGGCAGACGGAACGTCTGGCCTACGCCCACCATATCCAGCGCCTGATGGTCACCGGCAATTTCGCCCTGCTGCTGGGCGTGGAGCCGGCGCAGATTGAGGAATGGTACCTCGCCGTCTATGCCGATGCCTATGATTGGGTGGAACTGCCCAATGTACATGGCATGGTGATGCATGCCGATGGTGGCTATCTGGGCAGCAAACCCTATGCGGCCAGCGGCAAGTATATCCAGCGCATGTCGGATTACTGCACCAAATGCCGCTACGACGTGAAGGAAACCACCGGTGACCGCGCCTGCCCCTTCAACGCGCTCTATTGGAACTTCCTGATGGAGAATGAGGGCAAGCTGCGCGGCAATCCCCGCATGGGGCTGGTCTATAAGGGCCTGGACGGGATGGAACCGGCCAAGCGCGACGCGATCCGCGCGCAGGCGGCACAGTTCATCGCGGGGTTGGTTCCGGCCTATCCGGTGGATAAGTGAACCCTTGCCTTTTTCAACCAAGATGTAAAAAACTGGAATGGTTTGACACCTTGGGGCGGTGTTTGCCATGGCGGGGACTGTTGGTGCGCAGTTAGGGGACGCATGGGATTCCCTGAAGGCTGGGTGGGGGCCGGTTGCGGTTGTCGCCACCGTTCTGGGCTTAGTCGCCGATGCGTTGACCTTGTTGGGACCCGTGGCTTTGTGGCTGACCGGGCTGGCTGTTATGGTCGGCATCAGTGCCGTGGCAGTCGCTCGCCATAATCCGGTCCATGCAACCCTATGCCAGAGGCTTCTCATCCATTCGATGGTGATTGCTCCCGCCATGGTGGGGCTTCACTTCGTCCACGTCGCCAGTGGGCAGCAGGATAAGGGGTTTGTTGGTGACGCATTGATGCAGGCTGTGAAGGAGAAACTGGATAGGATCGACAGCACAACCACCAGCACCCAAGCAGATGTCGCGGACACAAAGGACGACGTAGCCAAGGTTCTCAAGAACCAGGAAGAGGTCCTGAATATCCTGAAGAAGCTTGAAGGGGGGCAGGATGGCACCTCCCCCGCCAACCAGCAAGCCCAGGAACGCGCCGTTACCGCCGCCGTCACCGCCGCCGGTGAGGGCAATAGCCGCATGGCGCAGGCCGTGGCCTTGCTGCGAAAGGGCGATATCGAAGCAGCCATCCCCCTGTTC
>JAEMSB010000394.1 GCA_016463045.1 Niveispirillum sp. | reverse complement strand
GTTCCGTGCCGCCCGCTCCCCGTCTGAGGAGAAGGAGGGGGGGCCTGCCATCTTCCATGTCTGGGAGGAATTCGTGGATGAGGCGGCGATGCGCAGCCACCATGCCTCGGCGCATTTTCAGCGCTGGAACGCCTGGCGTGCCGAGCAGGGTGATGCCGTGGTCAGGTTCGGTCTGGTGACGGAGCCGTGGCCGGAGGATTGAGTGTGGCGGGGTCCTCACCCGCCCAACCGCACGCCGTCAGGGCAGCCTGCATGTGGGGCGGGACGGGGGCCGTGATGGTGACGGGCGGCTTGGTGGCCTGGATAGGCACCGTGATGGCGCGGGAATGCAGATGCAGCACGTCGCCCACCTTGCCCGCCGCGCCGGGCGGCAGATAGATCGGGTCGCCCAGCAGCGGATGCCCCAGATGCTGCATATGCACCCGGATCTGATGGGTGCGGCCCGTCTTGGGATTCAGTTCCATGAAACTGACAGGGCCGATGCCCGGCAATTCGCCACGCCCGCGCACCCGCCAGAGCGTGACGGAGGCCTGCCCATTCTCCTTGTCGATCACCATGCGCCAGCCGCGCCGCGCGTCGCTGACCTTGGTCAGGCCGGCATCGATCTTGCCGCTATTGTCGGCCGCATGGCCCAGGGCGATGGCCCAGTAGGTCTTGGCCACCTTGCCTTCCTGAAACAGGATGCCCAGCCGGCGCAGCGCCTTGGGATGCCGGCCTAAGATCAGGCAGCCCGAGGTATCGCGGTCAAGCCGGTGGGCCAGTGATGGCGGCTTTGGAAAGCCAAAGCGCAGCGCATCGAAATGCCGCTCCAGATTGTCGCCCTTGCCCTTGGCCGTGTCCGGCCCCGCATGCACAGCGATGCCTGCCGGCTTGTCCAGTACCAGCATCAGGCCGTCACGATAGAGAAGGCGGGAAAGCAGGTCGGCTTCGTTCATGGGGCAAACTCATCTTGATATGAAAAGGGCCGCACCGTTGCCGGTGCGGCCCCTTAATTCTACCGGAAACCGGTCACTGCTCAGTGCACTTCCGACCACAGGCGGCGCTTCGCGGCGTACATGATGCCGGCGAAGAACACCAGGAACAGAATGACCATCATGCCGACGCGGCGACGCTCTTCCAGCTTGGGCTCAGCGGCCCAGGCCAGGAAGTTTGTCACGTCCTTGGCCTGCTGATCGATCGTGGCGGCGGTGCCGTCGGTATAGGTCACGCCGCTATCGTACAGCGGCTGCGCCATGGCGATGGCGTGGCCGGGGAAGTACTTGTTGTAATTGGCGCCCGGCGACAACTCGAAGCCCGCGGGGGCGTCGGTGTAGCCGGTCAGCAGGGCGTGGATGTAATCCTCGTGATGGGCGCGGGCCTTCACGATCAGCGACAGGTCCGGCGGAGCCTTGCCACCATTGGCGGCGGCCGCGGCCTGCTTGTTCGGGAACGGGTTCTTGAACCGGTCCGAAGGCAGGCCAGGCCGGGTGAACATCTCACCCTGGTCGTTGGGGCCGTCGTTGATTTCCTGCGCGGCGGCAATGGCTTTCACTTCCGCCTCGGTGAAACCGATGTCGTGCAGATTGCGGTACGACAGCAGGTGCATCGAATGGCAGGCAGAGCAGACTTCCTTATAGACCTGGAAGCCGCGCTGCACGGAAGCGTAATCATAGCCCTTGAAGAAGGACAGGAAGCTGTTCACCCCGCCATGGGCCCAGGTCTGGGCCGGGGGCAGGGGCGCGTCGCCGGCGGCCAGGGCCGTGCTGGTCAGGCCAGCAATGGTCATGGCGCCTGCGGCGATAAGGGTACGAAGACGACGCATCAGGCCTTCTCCCATCACTTGGCGGTGGCGGCGTTGCCGCCGAGAACCGGGTTGGCGATGCTGGCCGGCAGCGGCAGCGGCTTCTCGATCCGGCCGATGATCGGCAGGAGCAGGAAGAAGGCGAAATACATCACCGTGCCCAACTGGCCGATCAGCACGTAGGGCTGTTCAGCGGGCTTGCCGCCAGCATAACCCAGCATGAAGAAGGCCGGCACCAGGCAGAGCAGCACCCACCACTTGAAGATCGGGCGGAAACGGGCCGAACGGACCGGCGAGCTGTCCAGCCAGGGCAGGACGAACAGGATCGCGATGGAGCCGAACATGGCCAACACGCCACCCAGCTTCGCCGGGATCAGCACCACGTCGGTAAACGGCAGGCTGATGGCGAAGGTGATGGAGCGCAGGATCGCGTAGAAGGGCAGGAAGTACCATTCCGGAACGATATGCGCCGGCGTCACCAGCGGGTCGGCCGGAATGTAATTGTCCGGGTGGCCCAGCAGGTTTGGTGCGAAGAACACGAAGGAGGCGAAGAAGATCAGGAAGACCGTCAGGCCGAAAATGTCCTTCGTGGTGTAGTAGGGATGGAACGGCAGCGTATCCTGCGGACCCTTCGGCTCCACACCCAGCGGGTTGTTGGACCCGGTGATGTGCAGGGCCGCCACGTGCAGGACCACAACGGCCAGCAGCACGAATGGCAGCAGATAGTGCAGAGCGAAGAAGCGGTTTAGGGTCGGATTATCGACCGAGAAGCCACCCCACAGCAGGGTCACAATGCTCTCACCCACCACCGGGATGGCTGAGAACAGATTGGTGATCACGGTGGCGCCCCAGAAGGACATCTGGCCCCAGGGCAGCACATAGCCCATGAAGGCGGTGCCCATCATCAGCAGCAGGATGATGACGCCGAAAATCCAAAGCAATTCGCGCGGCGCCTTGTAGGAACCGTAATAGATGCCGCGGAAGATGTGGATATAGACGACAATGAAGAACATCGACGCGCCGTTGGCGTGGATGTACCGGATCATCCAGCCCCAATTCACGTCGCGCATGATGCGTTCGACGCTGTCGAAGGCATACAACGTGTTGTTGGTGTAGTGCATCGCCAGGAAGATGCCGGAGACGATCATCGTCACCAGCACGAACATGGCGAGCGCGCCGAAGTTCCAGAAATAGTTGAAGTTACGCGGAGTCGGGAAGGACCCGTACTCCTTGTTCATCATCGTGAAGATCGGCAGGCGCTGGTCGATCCAGTTCACCACCGGGTTCTCGAAATTGGACTGTGGGGCGTGAGCCATCTGGCACTCCCTGACTGGATCTGTCTTTTAGCCGATCTTGACGCGGGTGTCGGTCAGGAACGCATATTCCGGCACGTGCAGGTTCAAGGGCGCGGGGCCCTTGCGGATGCGGCCTGACGTGTCGTAGTGCGACCCGTGGCAGGGGCAGAACCACCCGCCAAAATCACCCTTCGATTCGCCCGAGGAGGTGCCCAGCGGAATGCAGCCCAGATGGGTGCAGACGCCGACCAGCACCAGCCAGTTATCCTTGCCTTCCTTGACACGGGCCTGGTCCGGCTGCGGATCGATCAGCTCGGCCGTGGGCACGGCGCGGGCGGCATCGATCTCTTCCTGGGTGCGGTTGCGGATGAAAACCGGCTTGCCGCGCCACATGGCCTTGATGGCCTGACCCGGCTGGATTGGAGCCAGATCGACCTCGATGCTGGCCAGGGCCAGCGTGTCGGCGGCCGGGTTCATGCTGTGGATGAAGGGCCACAAAGCAGCAGCGGCACCAACACCGCCCATGGCGGCGCCAGCCAGATAGATGAAGTCGCGGCGGGTCTGGCCGTCGCCCGCATGCATGGTGTCCGCCATACCTCTCATCTCCTCGGCGAATGGACGCGGCCCCCGTCGGGCCGACGCCTTTTACTGAAACAACGATATGGACCCGGAAATCCGGGCTGAATTGGGCTTGTCCGCGGGTCTTTCCACCCCCACTTACTGCGTCATAGCGCGCATCGGGGGATGCGGTGCGACGCGGACGGTGCGATGGGGCGGGAGGCCAGCACGAACGGAGCGGCCGGAGGCTCCTCCGGTCGCGGATGTTCGATATACATGGCCCGCCAACGGTTGGGAAGCGCATGCTTCTGGACAATCTGTCGCGCTGTCCGGCGTCTGGGGCATCGATCCCCCCGCGCATGCGCATGGCGGCGCGCTTGCATCCGTCCCGGTTTGGGAATATCCCTGATTTCACAGCGCGACCGCCGTGCATTCTGGCGGCAGAATGCGCTGATTTACCGGTAAACAATCTGCCCCATCACCGGGCCGAAGGGATATCGCCCTTGTCCACCGCGCAATCGCCTGTGCAATCACTCGCCGGCCGCCGCGTCCTGCTGATAGTGGCGGGGGGGATTGCCGCCTTCAAGACGCCAGACCTTGTGCGCCGTCTGCGTGAACGCGGGGCGTCGGTGCGCGTGGTGCTGACCGATGGCGGGGCGCAGTTCGTGACGCCGTTGACCCTGCAGGCGGTTTCGGAGGACACGGTTTATCGCGATCTCTGGTCCCTGACCGACGAATCGGCCATGGGGCATATCCAGTTGTCGCGGTCGGCGGATGTGGTTCTGGTGGCCCCGGCCACGGCCAATATCCTGGCCCGTATGGCCCACGGTCTGGCCGATGATCTGGCCACGACGGTTCTGTTGGCGACTGACAAGCCTGTGCTGGTCGCACCCGCCATGAATGTAAGGATGTATGAACATCCGGCCACCCAGGCCAATCTGGCCCTGCTTGCCGCGCGCGGTGTGGGCATTATCGGGCCGGATGACGGGGCCATGGCCTGTGGCGAATATGGGCCGGGCCGCATGGTGGAACCGCTGCCCATCGCCGATTATCTGGCCGGCTGGTTCGCGGCGCAGGCAGCGCCGAAGCCACTTGCCGGTCGCCACGCCCTGGTCACCAGTGGCCCGACCCATGAACCCATCGATCCCGTC
>JAEMSB010000393.1:1416-4792 GCA_016463045.1 Niveispirillum sp. | reverse complement strand
GCATGGGCTGGTGGCCAGCGTGAACAAGGCGGCTTATGTCGCCGCCAAGCATGGCGTCATCGGCCTGACCAAGGTGGTGGCGCTGGAGAATGCTGAAAGTGCCATCACCTGCAACGCCATCTGCCCCGGCTGGGTGCTGACGCCGCTGGTGCAGAAGCAGATCGACGCCCTTGCCGCACGCGAAGGGATCAGCGAGGCCGAGGCCAAGGTGAAACTGCTGTCGGAAAAGCAGCCGTCCAAGCAGTTCACGACGCCCGAGGAACTGGGTGATCTGGCCGTTTTCTTGTCCTCCCCCGCCGCCGCCAATATCAAGGGTGCCGCCATGACCGTGGATGGCGGCTGGTCGGCGCAGTAACTATCCCTTACGTTGTCTGTTCCTGTCTTCCTCCAGTTAAAGTTCATCATGACCCGATCCAAATCCGTTGTTCGCCCCCGTATTGGTCTTGCGTTGCAGGGGGGTGGGTCGCATGGGGCCTTTACCTGGGGTGTGCTGGACCGGTTGCTGGAACTGGATCGGCTGGATGTGGAGGCCATCTCCGGCACGTCCGCCGGGGCCATGAATGGCGCCCTGATGGCCTATGGCTGGCTGACGGGCGGGCCACAGGCGGCGCGCGATCTGCTGTACCGGTTCTGGCGGCGGGTGGCGAAGGCCAACGCCTTTGGCCCGCTGTCGCCGTCCTTCCTGACGCAACTGACGGGCAATCCCAATGTGGAGGCGCACCCGGTCTATGCCGGGTTTGACCTGATGATCCGCATGATGTCGCCCTATCAGTTCAACCCGCTGGGGCTGAACCCGCTGGCCGATGTCCTGGAAGGGCTGATCGATTTCAAGGTGCTGCGCGAGGCGGCGGAGATGCGCCTGTTCGTCAGCGCCACCAATGTGGCGCGCGGACGCATGCGCCTGTTCCAGGGCAAGGATCTGTCGGTGGATTGCCTTCTGGCCGCGGCCTGCCTTCCCTTCCTGTTTCAGGCGGTGCGGATCGACGGGGAGCATTACTGGGACGGGGGCTATATGGGCAATCCGGTCCTGGACCCGCTGATCAAGCAGTGCCGGACCAACGATATCCTGATCGTGCAGGTCACGCCCATCGAACGGCCCGACGTGCCCAAGGCCCCGACGGCCATTGTCGACCGCATGAACGAGGTCAGCTTCAACTCCATCTTCCTGCGCGAATTGCGCTCGATCGAGCTGGTGAACCGGCTGCTGGCCAAGGGGGCGATGACGGAAGAGGCGTCTGGCATGCGGTCCATCCATCTGCACCGGATCGAGGCGGAGGAACGGATGGGCCATCTGGGCGTGTCCAGCAAGCTGAACGCAGATTGGGGCTTCCTGTCAGACCTGCGCGACACGGGCCGGGCGGCAGCCGATGAATGGCTGGCGCGGCACGAGAAGGATTTGGGAAAGCGCAGCAGCTTTGAGACGGGGCCGTTGTTTGTGTGAAAACACCTGTGACGGGCGTCACAGTCTGTCGCAGTTGCCCCCTATGTCGGACATGACAAACATGCTATAGCGGCGCTTCCTCAGCATCCAAACACAACAAGGCTGCAATGGCTTGGATATCAAACGACCCCGAACGGGGTTTTTTCGGGCATCCGCGTGGTCTGGCGCCCCTGTTCTTCGCCGAGATGTGGGAACGCTTCTCCTTCTACGGCATGCGGGCACTTCTGACCCTCTATTTGGTCAAGCATTTCCTCTATAGCGACGGGACGGCGGGCTTCATCTATGCCAGCTACGCGTCCTTGAACTATGCAATGCCCGTCATTGGCGGCCTGATCGCCGACCGGTATCTGGGTAGCCGCAAGGCGGTCATGCTGGGCGCCATCCTGCTGGTCTGCGGCCATATCGGCATGGCCTTTGAAGGCTCTCCCGCGCAAGTCATTGACGGTGTCGTGGTGCGTCAGTCGCCCTATGACCAGATCATGTTCCTGTCGCTGGCCTTCATCATCACCGGCGTTGGCTTCCTGAAGTCGAACATCTCGACCATGGTCGGCAAGCTGTATGGCAGCAAGGACGACCCGCGCCGCGACCCCGGCTACACGATCTTCTATATGGGCGTGAACCTGGGCTCGTTCTTCTCCACCATCGCCTGCGGTTACCTGGGCGAGACCTATGGCTGGAAGTATGGCTTCGGTCTGGCCGGTATCGGCATGGTGTTCGGCCTGATCGTGTTTGCGCGCGGCACCAAGTGGTACCGTAACTCCGAAGCGCCCGATCCGGTGAAGCTGACCAAGCCGCGCGCCTTCGGCCTGTCGCTGGAATGGATGATCTATATCGCCGCTGTCGTCGGCGTGATCATCAACTGGCAACTGGTGCAGAACCATCACGTCGTCGGCTCCCTGCTGCTGTCCGTCGTGGCGCTGGTTGTGGTCGGCCTGATCTGGTTCTCCATCACCCAGTGCACGAAGATCGAGCGCGAGCGTCTGATCGCCATGATGCTCATGATCTCGCTGTCGGTGGTGTTCTGGACCCTGTTCGAACAGGCCGGCACCTCGCTGACCCTGTTCGCCGACCGCAATTCCGATCGCATGCTGTTCGGGATGGTCATTCCGGCGTCGGTGGTGCAGGTCTTCAACCCGATGTTCATTGTGCTGCTGGGCCCGCTGTTCAGTTGGGGATGGGTGGCACTGGCCCGCAAGGGGCTGGAGCCGTCGACCCCGATGAAGTTCGGTCTGGCCATCATCCAGGTGGCGCTGGGCTTCGGCGCCCTGGTCGTCGGCGCGTCCGTGGTGGGCGAGGATGCGCAGACCGGCATCATCTGGCTGGTGCTGGCCTATCTGCTGCACACGACCGGTGAGCTGTGCCTGTCGCCCGTCGGCCTGTCGATGATCAGCCGCCTGTCGGTGGCCCGCATCACGGCCATGATGATGGGTGTCTGGTTCCTGTCGTCGGCGGGCGCGCATTATCTGGCCGGCTTCATCGCCGATGCCGCCAGCGCCAGTGCGGAGGGCGGGGCCGTCCTGTCGCCGCAGGAAAGCCTGAAGGTCTATGCCGGCGTGTTCTATGATCTGCTGGTCTGGGCTGGCGGTATCGGCGTTGCTGTCTGCATCGCCTCCCCGCTGATCCGCAAGCTGATGCATACGGACGCGGCCGACATGCATACGGAAGAAAAGAGCAGCAAGGCTGCCTGATCCTTCCGGTTCATGTACAGTGTGAAAGGGCCGCTCGGGGTGATCCGGGCGGCCCATTTACTTTTATTGGGCAGAGTGCAATATTTTCTCGAATCACCTTACAAGGCATAAGCGATGTTAGAAATATTTCAGAAAACGGAGTTTTGGTCTTCAATTATCGGCGCTATTGTTGGTGGACTCATGGCAATGAAGGCGCAGAAAAATCAATTAGAAGAACAGAGAAAAGATAAGGATATTGAAAGTAGAA
>JAEMSB010000393.1:0-1406 GCA_016463045.1 Niveispirillum sp. | reverse complement strand
ACTATTAATTTCAGCTTAATTAGAATAATAAATATTTTCATCATTTGATGATGGTGCATTTTAAATTTTATCGTCATCCCCAAAATATGCAGCAATACTACTAAATTGATCTTTTAAAAATTATGTTGATAATGCATGATTTATTTAAAATTTACTCAGATTTGCAGCGATTTGATAATTTTATAAAAACACAATTAAAAGAAAAATATAAATGCAGTGAAGTTAATTGGGACGACGCATGGCAATATGTTCGACCTCCATTTCCAATTCCTCAAACAATAGATCATAAGCCGGAAAACATGGCTCCATTGGTGCATGATAACCTTACTGAGTTATCAATGAAAATTCTTGAATGCTATAGTTTGTACAACTTCTATATTTCCTTACTAAAGAAATTTTCTGAAACAAAAGAAAAAATTGTCAGAAGTGCGAATCCATTAAATGTGACATCAGTTACAAGCGAATGCAGGGCCGAGATGCTGCTAACCGGAGAAAGTCTTTCGGACATAAACGATGTAAGATCATCCATTTACTCTCTGAGTGAAATGGGCAATCAAGCATCAACAACGAAATTAATCATCATGGAACTGATTTCTATTTTGAATGATAGCTACCAACATGAAATTAAAGTTTCATTCAAATTACCAAATTGATTCTCATATCTGAATCAACTTATTCAGCAACGCATGGTCCGTCATATCGAACCCGATGGGCGTGACGCTGATTTCTTTGCGGCGGAGCGCGCCGATATCAGTGTCTTCGGCCCCCTGGCCCGGATGGCGGCGGATGGACAGCCAGTGATAGGGGAAGCCGCGCGTATCCTCCCGGCTTTCCACGCCCATCGCCATGCTGCCCGGCGGGGCCTGACGCGTGATGCTGACGCCTGTCACCTCTTCCGGCTCCACATCGGGGAAGTTCACATTCAAGACGCTGGCCGGTGCTGTGCCGAAGCGGCGCACGATGGCTTCCAGGCCCTGCACCGCCGTCTGCCAGCGTACATTCTTGCGGTCGCGCCAGGCCTGACTGACCGCATAGGCCGGCACCCCGCACAGCCGCGCCATGAGGGCGGCGCTGACGGTGCCGGAATAGCCGACCTCCTCCCCGATATTGGCCCCCCGGTTGACGCCGGAAAACACGATGTCGGGCGGATTGTCCTTCAGGATGTGGCTAAGCCCGATCACGACACAGTCGCTGGGCGTGCCGCTGACAGCAAAGCGGCGGGGGCCGCGTTCCAGAACGCGCAAGGGGCCATGCAGGCTGATGGCGCGGGACACGCCCGACTGGTCATGTTCGGGGGCGACCACCCAGACCTCCGCCGCCAGCGGCGTCACCGCCTCGATCAGCGCCGCCATGCCCGGCGCGTCGATCCCATCATCATTGGTCAGCAGCGCACGGGTGAACAGGGG
>JAEMSB010000024.1:3142-18193 GCA_016463045.1 Niveispirillum sp. | reverse complement strand
CAGGGAGACAGGGGCGCCTGTGGGGATGGAGGGCACAGGCTCCGCTTGCTGTGCCAGCGCGGGGCCGGCCAGCAGCGTCAGGCCCAGGGCCGCAATTCCACTCAGGGGGCCACCCGGTCGGCGGTGCCGGTTACTTGAAACGGTCATTCGGGATCACCCGTTCCACCGGCTGCGAGGGGGCGGGCAGATCGACGCTGGCCAGCACGGCGAAACCGCCGACACCGACAAGCACAACGACCAGCAGCAGAATCTTCACCAGCATGCTCATGGAAAACAGGTCCCGAACCAGATTGACAGACAGTCGCATGGATAGATGGTCCAGCCATGCGTCGGCGACCAGTGCCGGCTCCGCTTTTCCCTTGGCTCCCAGGGTTGGGTGACCCCACCCCCTCGTGCTATGGAAACGTCCGTTCCGGTGGCCTTGACCCGCACCATAGCGCCCGCGCCATGGGCTGGCAATCACGCCACCATCCGCCATCCCGGTTGTCCCCCGTCTGGGTCTGCCGGCAAGCTGGACCTTGGAGCCCATGTCCGTGACGGTGCTGCCCATCCCAAAGACACTGGTGCTGATCGGCCTGATGGGGGCCGGCAAGACCAGCATCGGCAAGCGCTTGGCCGCCAAGCTGGGCCTGCCCTTCGTCGATGCCGATCACGAGATCGAGCGGGCGGCCGGCTGCACCATCCAGGAAATCTTTGACCGTTTCGGGGAAGCGGGCTTTCGCGACGGCGAACGCCGCGTCATCGCCCGGTTGTTGGACCAGCCGGTGCAGGTCCTGTCCACCGGCGGTGGCGCCTTCATGGATGAGGCGACGCGCCAGACCATCCGCGACCATGGCATCTCTATCTGGCTGCGCGCTGATCTGGACCTGTTGGTCCACCGCACCGCCCGGCGCGACCACCGGCCCCTGCTGCGCCAGGGTGATCCGCGCGTGGTTCTGGGCCGGCTGATGGATATCCGCTACCCCGTCTATGCCCAGGCCGACCTGACGGTGGATAGCGACGATAGTCCCCCCGATGTCACCACCGACCGCGTCATCGCCGCGCTTCGCCAATGGCTGGGCGATGCCGACAGCAGCGCCGCCTGACCGACCCGACACCATCTGGAACTGACCATGACCCGCCCGAGCACCATCGTCCCCGTCGCCCTGGGTGACCGTTCCTATGACATCCATATCGGGCCGGGCCTGATCCGCAATGCCGGCGCCCTGATCCGCGATGCGGTGGGCAACCGCCCGCTGGTGGTGCTGACCGACAGTGCCGTGGCCGATCTGCATCTGTCGCCGCTGCTGGACAGTTTGCGCGCCGCTGGGGCCAGGGTCATGGACCCGATCGTGGTGCCGTCGGGCGAGGCCAGCAAGGATATGGAAAAGCTGGGCGAGGTGATGGACGCCCTGCTGTCGCGCGGGATTGAGCGCAAGACGGTGTTGGTGGCGCTGGGCGGCGGGGTCGTGGGTGACCTGGGCGGCTTTGCGGCGGCCATTGCCCTGCGCGGCATCGATTTCATCCAGGTGCCGACCACGCTGCTGTCCCAGGTGGACAGTTCGGTGGGCGGCAAGACCGGCATCAACAGCCGCCATGGCAAGAACCTGATCGGTGCGTTCCATCAGCCGCGCCTGGTGCTGGCCGACACCGACAGCCTAAAGACCCTGCCCCGGCGTGAGGTGCTGGCCGGCTATGCCGAAGTGGTGAAATACGGCCTGATTGACCGGCCGGATTTCTTTACCTGGCTGGAAGCCAACGGACAGGCGCTGGTTGATGGCGACGACGTCCTGATGACAGAGGCGATCCGGGTATCGTGCGATGCCAAGGCCGACATCGTGGCCAAGGATGAACGCGAAGGCGGTTTGCGAGAGCTGCTGAACCTTGGCCACACGTTCGGCCATGCGCTGGAGGCGGAAGCCGGTTATGGCACGGCCCTTCTGCATGGCGAGTCGGTTGCCATCGGCATGGTCATGGCATTTGACCTGTCGGTGCGTATGGGCCTGTGCCCCCCCGGTGATCTGGCGCGGGTGAAGGCGCATCTGACTTCGGTGGGGTTGCCCGTGTCGGCGGCCCATCTGGGCGGCGGTAGCTGGACCGCGGAAAAGCTGGCAGCCCACATGGCCAAGGACAAGAAGGTCAAGGATGGACGCGTCACCTTCATCCTGGCGCGCGGCATCGGCAAGGCGTTTCGCTGTGCCGATGTGGCGTTGGACGATGTGAAGGCGGTGCTGGCGGCCTCTCTGGCGCAGTGAGGGCAATACGCCTCCTTTCGCCTTCCATATAACCCCATCCCTATGCCGTGTTGGTTTTGCCAAGCCGTTGGTTTACCTTGACCCATCGGTCCAGGGCGGGACCCACCATTCCGGGGTAGCGCATGTTCGCCATCATCGGCCTTTTCGGCGTGTTTTTCTGTGTATTCGGCGGTTACGTCATCTTCGGCGGCAAGATGGGCATCATCATTGAGGCCCTGCCCAAAGAGATCATGATCATCGGCGGATCGGGCGTTTCTTCCTTCCTGATCACCAACTCCGCGCACACGGTCAAGGCGTCGGGCAAGGACATCAAGAAGATCTTCGCGGGCTCCCCCTTCCATAAGAAGGAATATATCGAGCTTCTGTCCCTGCTCTATCAGATCTTGAAGACCATGAAGAGCAAGGGTGTGCTGGCCATTGAGCAGCACATCGAAAAGCCGCTGGAAAGCAACATCTTCAACGCTTATCCCGCCGTGATGAAAAGCAACACGACGGTGAAGTTCATCGCTGACTATCTGCGCATGTATTCCATCGGTGTCGATAATCCGATGGAAATGGAAAGCCTGATGGAGGCCGAGATCGACAAGATGAAGCATGAGGACCAGCATTCGTCCCATGCCATCCAGGGTCTGGCCGACGCGCTTCCAGCGCTGGGCATCGTGGCAGCCGTGCTGGGCGTGATCAAGACCATGGCCTCGATCTCCGAACCACCGGAAGTGCTGGGCAAGCTGATCGGCGGCGCGTTGGTCGGTACCTTCATGGGCATCTTCCTGGCCTATTGTCTGGCCGCCCCCATTGCGGGGCGCCTGAAGGGCATCGCAGAGGAAGACAGCATGTTCTATGGCGTGATCAAGACGGCGGTCGTGGCGCATCTGGGCGGATACGCCCCACAGGTCTCCATCGAAGCGGCGCGAAAAAAGGTGCCGTCGGAATACATGCCCGACTTCAACGAGTTGGAAGAACTCCTCTCCCAGATCAGTTAAGACACCCTCGTTACAGCAAACCCGGCCCCGGCAACGGCGGCCGGGTTTTTTGTTGCTGTGCGGCATGTCTCCGCCGGCGGAAAAATTTGGAACAAGCGTTTAAATCCCTCTGGAAACCGGCGTCGGAAAGCCCCAAGCTATTGGCAATAAGACCGTGAAGAACACGGGGTAGCGGATACGCTTGGGAGGAAGATCCGAATGCTCGCTGGTTTGATGATGGACCGTCCGCTGATGATCATCGGTCTGCTGCGCCATGCCGCGCAGAATTATGCCGATCAGGTGATCACGTCACGTTTCGCGGGCGAGGCGGCGCACCGCTATACCTGGAAGGACGCCTGGCACCGCACCGCGCGGCTGGCACATGCGCTGGATGCGCTGGGTGTGAAGCCGGGGGACCGGGTGGGCACGCTGGCTTGGAATGACCATCGGCATCTGGAGCTTTATTATGCCCTGCCGGGTGTCGGCGCCGTCTGCCACACGGTCAATCCCCGCCTGTTCCCGGACCAGATCACCTATATCGTGAACCATGCCGAGGATCGCTTCCTGTTCGTCGATCCCATGTTCCTGCCGCTGGTCGAAAAGCTGTGGCCTTTCTTCAAGGGGGTCGAAGGCGTGGTTGTGATGACGCGGGCCGAGCTGATGCCGGCCAGCAGCGTGATCCCCAATCTCCATTGCTATGAAACCCTGCTGTCCACACAGCCTGATACCTATGACTGGCCGGAGTTTGACGAGAACACGGCCTGCGGCCTTTGCTATACCTCGGGCACCACCGGCAATCCCAAGGGCGTGCTGTATTCCCATCGTTCCTCGGTCCTGCATGCCTATGGCGTGCTGACGGCGCCGGGGCTGGATGTGCGGGCGGCGTCCAGCATTCTGGTGGTGGTGCCCCTGTTCCATGCCAATGCCTGGGGCTACCCCTATTCCGCCGCCATCGTGGGGGCCAAGATGGTGCTGCCGGGTCCCAAGCTGGACGGCAAAAGCGTCTATGAGCTGATGGAACAGGAACAGGTCACCATCTCCTCTGGCGTGCCCACGGTCTGGCTGGGTCTGCTGGCGCATATGCGCGCCACGGGAGCGAAGTTCAGCAGCCTGAAGAATGTGACGGTCGGCGGTTCCGCCCTGCCGCGCGCCATGCTGGAGGAATTTGAGCTGACCCATGGTGTGGCCTGTGTCCAGGGCTGGGGCATGACGGAGCTGTCGCCCGTCGGGTCCGTCGGTGCCCTGTCCCAGGCCGAAGCGGCCCTGCCCGTGGAACAGCAGCATGACGCCAAGCTACGGGCCGGCCGCCCGCTCTATGGAGTGGAAATGCGCGTCATCGGCCCCGATGGCCAGGACCAGCCGCGCGACGGCCATTCCTATGGCGAACTGGTGGTGCGCGGGCCCTGGATCACGCGCGGCTATTACAAGGATGACAAGGCCAACGAGAACGCCTTCACGCCCGATGGCTGGTTCAAGACCGGCGACGTGGCCGTGATCAGCGATGACGGCGCCATGAGCATCGTGGACCGCGCCAAGGACGTGATCAAATCGGGCGGCGAATGGATCAGTTCCATCGATCTGGAAAATGCCGCCATGGGCCACTCCTCGGTGCAGGAGGCGGCGGTGGTGGGCGTGCCGCATCCGCGCTGGGTCGAGCGGCCCCTGCTGATTATCGTGCCGCGCGCCGGTCATGAACCGGATAAGGCGGCTCTGATGCGCCATCTGGAAGGCGAGGTGGCGAAATGGTGGCTGCCCGACGATATCGTCTTCGTGTCCGAATTGCCGCATTCGGCCACGGGCAAGCTGCTGAAGACGGAACTGCGCAAGCGGTTCCTGAACCATCCGCTGCCATCCACGGGGGCGGCGGCTGAGTGATACCAACGGTGAAATTTTTGACCGTTGATACGGCTGCTGCCGCCGCGCGGCCCGGCGATTGAGGGGATATGAAATCATGATGCGTCACGCGGGAAAAGTGGCATTTCACATCGCGTGACGTGAAGCAGTTCACAGGGGCATCCTGTCATTTGGCGGCTATCGTGTGGGTAGTGTGCAACCCAAAATGGCCGCGCCATGAAACCGGACCCCATTGCCGACCTTATCAGCGCTGTCGACGGCATGCAGGCGCGACTCGCCCAGGCGGGTGACCGCGCCCTGCTGCGTCAGATTATTGGGGCGGATGCGGCACAGATGCTGGCCGATGTGCCGGCATCTGCCCGTGGCCTTCTTGTCTCCGCACAGGTAGAGGGCCGGTTGAACGCGCTTCGGCGGTCCCATCCCAATGCCGTCACGCTGCTAATGGGCGAGGATATGCGGACCACGGGTCTGCTGGTCCTGGATTGGCCTGCTCAGGGGCCGGTAACGCTGCTTGAATTCCTGTTCCTGCCGCATCTGCGCGGGCAGGGGCGGGGTGCACGGCTGCTGTCAGGTCTGACCGCCGTCGCTGACGCACGCAGACAGGTTATCCGCGCTACCCTGTTCTATGACAGCCCGGCCCACCACCTGCTGTCGCGGGCGGGCTTTACCAAGGTCCGCGACGACGGCATGGAGATCCTGATGGAACGCCGGGTTTAGCCTATCCCTGCCGCAAGCGCCGCAGCAGGGTCTGGCTGGCCTTGCCATCCACCGGCAGGCCTACGGATTTCTGATAAGCGCGGATGGCCGCGACTGTCCGTTTGCCCAGGAACCCGTCGGCCTTGCCCTTCTGCAAGCCCAGCTTGATCAGGCGGGTCTGGATTTCCCGGACCCCGGCCTGATCGACAGGGATGGCGCGGGCACCGGTGCCTGCGGCAGCGCCGCTGATCATCGCCGTGACGGGGCCGGCGCCGGCGGTCGGGGCGGCCCCATCCTCATCATCGTCCCCATCCTGGTCACTGCGGGGCAGGACGCCGGACACGGTGGACCGGCGGATGGTGGCGCTGCCCGGCGGGCCGCCCAGCATGCCGGCAGGCGGACCTTCTGCCACTTCCACATTGCGGCCCCCGGCATCCAGGCGGCGCAGGGCCTGACGGGCGCCGGGGTCGCCGGTCTCCGCCGCCTGTCCATACCAGGCCCGTGCCGCATCCAGGTCGGGGGCGCCGTCAACGCCCTGTTCATAGAGCGTACCCAGCATATAGAGCGCGCGGGCCACACCGGCATCGGCGGACTGCTGGAACCAGCGTGCGGCCTCGCCCGTATCCCGCTCCACGCCATAGCCTTCGGTGTAGAGCAGGCCGAGATCGAACGCCGCCTCGGCATGGCCCATTTCGGCGGCCTTGCGATACCAGTTGGCGGCCTGCTCCATATCGTCGGGAATGCCAATATCGCCCCGGAACAGCTCTGCCAGGGTCCAGGCGGCATCGGCGTCGCCCTTGGTCGCCGCCTGCCCGTACCAGTAGATGGCGCGGCGCAGATCCTGCGCGCTGGTCGGCGTCTGTGAGGTCAGGGCATCAGCCAGGGCCATCTGCGAATCGGCATCGCCTTCCCGGGCCTTCCCCTCCAGCGCCTTCAATTCCGGGTTTGTCCCGGCGGGCAGCGGGGCTGGAACCTGCGTGCCGGCAGCCAGGGCCGCAGCACCCCCAGCAGCGGCAGCCGCTCCTGCAGCGGCGGCACCGGCCTTGCGGCGCGGCTTGCTGGGGGCGGCCGCCGGCTTGGGTGCGCTGGTCGCCGGCTTCTTCACGGTGGGTTTCACGGGCTTCTGCACCGTCGGCTTCTTCACCTCCTGCGCCGCAGCGGGGGCTACGGCGGGAACCAGTGTCAGGCCCGACAGCAGCAGGGGGGCCAGAAGGGCGTGAACGAATCGGCGCAAGGGGCGGGCGGCGTATTTGGGCATTCTTCGCGTATCCGGGCGGAGCCGGTCTTTCAGCCACAAGAGGTGGTAGGATGAAGCCGACACTAACACGATTACCAGCGCCCGCCAGCGCTTCCGCAGCAATGCGCTCAGCCTTTCGCGAAGCTATTGCACAGTGATGGCAAACTGACTATGGTGCGCGCCGCCCGTCAGACGGGACAATGTTGGGGCGTCGCCAAGCGGTAAGGCAGCGGTTTTTGGTACCGCCATTCCCAGGTTCGAATCCTGGCGCCCCAGCCACCCCTCCTTCCCCTGTTCTCCGCGATCAAGCTTGGCACGCCGTGGCGTTCCATCTTCCGCATATATGCGACCGGTCATCTTGCGGTTCCGGTCATTCGGGGGGAAAATCACGGTAGGAGGAATAGATAAAATTTTGTATACTTGTCCGATGGTGGATAGTGAAATCTATGCCTTTGGGGTATAAGCCCCTTTAATGGCCGATTAACCACCATCGCAGGCAAAGGCCGGTACTGGCACATTCCAAGCGGAAGGGCGCAAGGGCAACTTCATGAATCGCCAACCGAATGCACCGAAACGCGACTGGGTCCGGGTAAAACCGGGCGAGCGTTCGTCTGCCACTGCGATGAATGAAAAGCCCGAGTATGACGATCAGAAGCTGCTGACGCTGCTGCAAAGCGCCAAGCGCGAGGTGCAGGGGCTGCGCCTGATCCATTTGCATATGTCGCTTCTGAAGGATAAGAGCCAGCTTGACCTGATCTCCATCAAGCGGGCCATGCAGGAAACCGCTGATCAGTCCGCCTATCTCCAGCTTTTCTCCCTGTCCAACGACGACGTCATCGTCCTGTACAAGGGCATCAAATTTTCCCTGATCTCCGACGTCTGTTCCAAGATCGAAAAGCTGATGCTGTCGCGCACCTCCATGGTGAAGCGCAATCCCTATGGGGAAGACAGCCTCTATTCCATCATGGAACTATCGCTGAACTTCGTGAACGTGATTCGGTTCATCGAAGGTCTGGCGCGGGAGAGCAATGCAGACGCGGCCAAGGCGGAGACGAAGCCGCCCATCACGCTGGAAGAACTGGGCAAGATCGAACGCGCCGTGCAGATGTTCGACCTGTCGCCCTTCATGCTGAACCAGCCGGTGGTCGATATCACCAATGGCGAACAGAACCAGTTCGAATATTTCGAGCTGTATATCGCCATCAAGGCACTGGAAGAGCGGCTGTCGCCCAATTACGACATCACCGCCAACAAGTGGCTGTTCAGCTACTTCACGGCCAATCTCGATAACTCGGTGCTGAAGGCGCTGAATTATGGTGTCGATTTTCTGCGCGGTCGGCGCATCGGGTTGAACCTGAACCTGTCCACCATCATGTCGGCCTCATTCGTGAAGTTTGACGAACGTCTGACGGCGGACCTGCGCGGCAATGTGATCCTGGAGATCAACAAGGCCGATCTGGTGGAGAATATCGACACTTATAAGGAAGTGGTCGATTTCGCCTCTTCCAAGGGCTACCAGATCTGTATCGATGGGCTGAACGACTTCTGGGTCACGCATATGGACCTGGAATATATGGCCTGCGACTATGCCAAGATCTTCTGGAACGACGAAATGGACATGATGTCGGACCATGAGTTCGAGGTCTTTTCCGAAAAGATCAAGGCGCAGAGCAATTGCCGGTTCATCCTGGCCCGCTGCGGCTCTGTCTCGGGCCTGATGTTCGCTGAAAAAGCCGGCATCCAGATGGTCCAGGGCCGTATCGTTGACAACATCCTGCGCAAGGGCGTGCTGCTGCGCGACGCCATTAAGAGCGCCAAGATGATGAATGATTGATGGCAGTTGCCGGTCGTCTGTGACGCGGGCCGGCAAGGTTACAAGGGTCTGTCCATTTCCAATACGATACATCCCGAAAATCCAGATAAGGGTTCGTCAACCCACCCTTTGGGTGATATGGTTCCTGTCGTAAACGGGGGCGGGCAGGCTATACTGGCCGTTGCAATGATCGCGGAAGATGGGGACCGGGTCAGCCCGGATGGTTTCAGTGTCTGAGAGAAGCGCGACAGAAGGCCAGGGCAAGGACCAGGGTGACCAGAAGGGCGACACCAGCACCCATTTCCTGTTCACCTCCAAGGTCTTTCAGCTTCCGGGCGGCTATTTTGCCTTGTCCAAGGATAATAACGATCCCGTCTTCAATGTTCATCTGGGCGATGTCTGGGGGAAGATCCCGTTCCGCACCCTTCGCGAGAGTTTTCAGATCGAAGACAAAAGTGACGATGCGCGTCTGCTGAGCATCGTCGAGAAGGGGCTGAAATTCGTCAAGGAGATCCGTCCGGGCGACAGCATCCCGCGCGAACTGCTGGATGGTTCGGCGTCATGGCGGGTGGATGAACGTCACCTGACCATTGCCCGTGGCCGCCTGACGCTGCAGCTGGTCTCCTGGATCACGGGTCGTGAGTCCATGATCACCGACCGGTTCCAGTTGGAACAGATCGTGGAAGATCCGCAGACCAAGCAGAAGGCGCAGGAGGCCTTTTCCAAGCTGGCCAAGCAGTTCGGCCTGCCTGAAGACCGCAAGCAGGAGATGGTTGACAAGGTCGATTATCTGGCTCGCGAACTGTCCTATATCGAGGCGCTGCGCGACCGTTACAGCCATGTTCAGAAGATCATGTCGAAGCTGGTCCAGGCCAAGCGCACCTTCAAGGGTGAAGGGCAGGTGGTGGCGGAGGTGGGGCGGATGCAGGCCCTGGCCAAGACCCCCATCTCCAATTTCGACGATATCTTCGATCAGGTGGATGGGCAGACGGCTGAGGTGATGGCCATGCTGCGCACCTTCGACGCCCAGGTTGCCTTCATCCGGCGCATGCGCGACGAACTGCACACCATGCTGATGGTGTGGGATGAAATGATCGATATGTGGGATGGTAACGATATCGATAAGGAACCGGAGACCGAAAACCGGCTGAAGCGCACCTATCAGTTCCTGGCCAAGAACTTCCTGATCAGCAAGGTCTGGCAGCGCGGCGGCTGAGAGCCTGTGGCCCGATCCAATCCCCTGATACCTTCGCAGATAAGGGCGCCATCGGCGCCCTTTTTATTTACCTGAATTTAGTGGTGAATAGATGGCGGCCAGCCCGATGAATACGGGATAGGCCCTGACCGATCCGGGCGTTTCTGCCCGACCGGGCGCGCTTGCTCTGACACCTTACCCACCAGATATTCGGGAAATAGCCGTTTAAGTATCTGATATTAAATAGTTAACCAATATTCCACATATTTCAACAGTGAAAATTAGCTGTTGTTTCAGAATCAACATCAGTTATCCGTTAAAAATCCGTATTGACAGCACATCAAGGTGGGTACAAAGTCCATTTCACCGATAGGGATTAACCCGACGGTCGCGGCAATTTGATCGCGCAGCTTGCGCCGCGTCACCAAACGCTAAAGCGCCACGAACCATGCTTCGTGGCAGCCGCCTGATGGATGAAGGAGTTTCCACGATGAAATGGTTCAAGCGTGTCGCCATCACCACCGCCGCTCTGGTTGGCCTGGCCGTGTCGCCCGTGTGGGGCAGCGGGCAGATACTGAACGTCTCCTACGACCCGACCCGTGAACTCTATAAGGAGTTCAACACCGCCTTTGCCAAGCATTGGAAGGCGACCACGGGCGAGGATATCGAGATCAAGGCCTCGCATGGCGGTTCGGGCAAGCAGGCGCGCTCCGTGATTGATGGGCTGGACGCCGATGTCGTGACCCTGGCGCTGGCGTCAGACATTGATGCGATCGCCGAGAATACGGACCTGCTGTCCAAGCAGTGGCAGGCCAAGCTGCCCTATAATTCCACACCCTACACCAGCACCATCGTGTTTCTGGTCCGCAAGGGCAATCCCAAGGGCATTAAGGACTGGGATGATCTGATCAAGCCGGGCATCCAGGTGATCACGCCGAACCCCAAGACCTCGGGCGGGGCGCGCTGGAACTATCTGGCGGCCTGGGGCTATGCGGCGGACAAGGCCGGTGGCAGCGATGCGGCGGGCAAGGATTTCGTGGCCAAGCTGTTCCGGAACGTGCCGGTTCTGGATACCGGTGCCCGTGGCTCCACCACCACCTTCGTGCAGCGTGGGATTGGCGATGTGCTGCTGGCCTGGGAAAATGAAGCGTTCCTGGCCATCAACGAACTGGGCGCCGACAAGCTGGAGATCGTGGTTCCCTCCGTCTCCATCCTGGCCGAACCGCCGGTCGCCGTTCTGGACAAGAATGTTGACCGCAAGGGCACCCGCAAGGTGGCTGAAGCCTATCTGACCTATCTCTACACCCCCGAAGGGCAGGAGATCGCGGCCAAGAACTATTACCGTCCGCGTCTGCCGGCCCTGGCGCAGAAATATGCGACGCAGTTCCCCAACATCAAACTGTTCGACATCACCAAGTTCGGCGGCTGGGCCACAGCTCAGAAGACGCACTTCGCCGATGGCGGTGTGTTTGACGAGATTTACAAGCCCGGCCAGTAATAAGGCCGTTAACCACTGCACCCTTTGTGGTGGTGGCAAACCAGACTAGTCTGACCCCCAGCCATCCCCGCCGGACCCGACAGGACCGGCGGGGCATGCGCGTCAAAACAGGGGGGTGGTCATGGACAGGAATTTCGCCTTGCCTTCATTGCCTTCCCTTCGCCGTTCGGCGGGTGCCGCCCCTGGGGGCGCGTCATGAGCGGTGCTTCCGGCTTCTCGCTCTTCAAACGGCGCAACCGCTCCATCATTCCCGGTTTCGGCCTGACGCTGGGCATCACGCTGACCCATCTGACCCTGATCGTGCTGATCCCACTGGCGGCCCTGATGATCCGCCCTTGGGATATTGGCCTGTCCGGATTCTGGCATCAGGTGACGGAACCCCGCGTGCTGGCAGCCCTGCGCCTGTCCTTTGGGGCGGCGTTCGTGGCGGCGGCCATCAATGCCGTGTTCGGGCTGGCCGTGGCCTGGATGCTGGTGCGTTATGATTTCTGGGGCAAGCGGGTGGTGGACGCCATTGTCGATCTGCCCTTCGCCCTGCCCACGGCGGTAGCCGGCATCGCCCTGACGGCCCTCTATGCCCCCAATGGCTGGGTGGGACAGTTCCTGGACCCGCTGGGGATCAAGGTTGCTTATACGCCGCTGGGCGTGGTGGTGGCGCTGACCTTCATCGGCCTGCCCTTTGTGGTGCGCACGGTGCAGCCCGTGCTGGAGGAACTCGATACGGAACTGGAGGAGGCGGCGGCCTGCCTGGGCGCCACTCGGCTTGAAACCTTCATCCGCGTTATCTTCCCCGTGATCTTCCCGGCGCTGCTGACCGGTTTCGCGCTGGCCCTGGCGCGGGCGGTGGGGGAATACGGGTCGGTGATCTTCATCGCCGGCAACATGCCCATGGTGTCGGAAATCGCGCCGCTGCTGATCGTGATCAAGCTGGAACAGTTTAATTATGCCGGTGCCGCTTCTGTCGGTATCGCCATGCTGATCCTGTCCTTCATCATGTTGCTGGTCATCAATCTGTTGCAGCGCTGGTCGCGCCGCTGGGCGGGGGTGTGAGATGAGCGGACATGCCCCCAAATCCCGCGTGACGCTGGCCGAACCCGGCTGGGTCAAAGCGCTGATCATGCTGGCGGGCCTGGGCTTCCTGGGCTTCTTTATCCTGCTGCCGCTGGCGGCTGTGTTTACCGAGGCGCTACGCCGGGGTTTCGGCCCCTATTTTGAGGCTCTGGTAGAGCCGGACGCGCTGGCCGCCATCAAGCTCACCCTTCTGGTTGCAGTCATTGCCGTGCCCGTGAATGTCGTGTTCGGCGTCAGCGCCGCCTGGGCCATTGCCAAGCACAAGTTTCCTGGCAAATCCCTGCTGCTGACCTTGATCGACCTGCCTTTCTCGGTCAGTCCCGTCATTTCCGGTCTGGTCTATGTGCTGCTGTTCGGCGCTCATGGCCTGATGGGGCCGTTTTTGCGGGAACATGGGGTGCAGATTGTGTTCGCGGTGCCGGGCCTGGTGCTGGCCACGATGTTCATCACCTTCCCCTTTGTGGCCCGCGAACTGATCCCCCTGATGCAGGCGCAGGGCGTGGATGAGGAAGAGGCGGCGATTACGCTGGGCGCCAGCGGCTGGCAGACCTTCCGCCGTGTGACCCTGCCCAATATCCGCTGGGGTCTGCTTTATGGTGTGCTGCTGTGTAATGCCCGCGCCATGGGGGAATTCGGGGCCGTGTCGGTCGTGTCCGGCCATATTCGGGGGGAGACCAACACCATGCCCCTGCATGTGGAGATCCTCTACAACGAGTATAACTTCGTGGCCGCCTTTGCGGTCGCCTCGCTGCTGGCCATCCTGGCCCTGGTGACGCTGGTCGCCAAATCGCTGCTGGAATGGCGCCATGGCGCCGAACTGGCCGCTACCGCCCGCCGCCATTGATGGGAACGGACCCATGAGCATCAATATCAAGAACCTGACCAAGCGTTTCGGCGGCTTTGCGGCTGTGGACGGGATTGACCTGGATATCCAGTCCGGGGAGCTGATGGCCCTGCTTGGCCCGTCGGGATCGGGCAAGACCACCTTGCTGCGCATGATCGGCGGGCTGGATTTTGCCGATGAAGGCACCCTGCTGATCGAGGGGGAGGATGCGACGGTGTCGGAGCCGCATGCGCGGCGCGTCGGCTTCGTGTTCCAGCATTACGCCCTGTTCCGGCATATGAGCGTGTTTGAGAATGTGGCCTTCGGTCTGCGTGTCTCCCGCCGCAAGCCCAAGATTTCCGACGCCGACATCCGCACCCGCGTCATGAACCTGTTGGAACTGGTGCAGTTGGCCCCCCTGTCGGGCCGCTATCCCAACCAGCTGTCAGGCGGACAGCGGCAGCGTGTGGCGCTGGCACGCGCGCTGGCCACCGAACCGCGCGTGCTGTTGCTGGATGAGCCGTTCGGGGCGCTGGACGCCAAGGTGCGCAAGGAACTGCGCCGCTGGCTGCGTGACATCCACAAGGGTATGGGCGTGACGACGGTGTTCGTGACCCATGACCAGGAAGAGGCACTGGAACTGGCCGACCGTGTCGCCATCCTGAACAAGGGCCGTATCGAACAGGTGGGCACCCCGGCAGAGGTCTATGACAACCCGGCCTCGGCCTTTGTCTGCGATTTCCTGGGGGGCGGCACGCGGCTGGACTGCGTGGTGGCCGACGGGGCGGCGGTCATCGCCGGCGCGCGGGTGCCCGTGGTCAATCAATTGCCGCCGCCGGGTCCGGCCACGGCCTATATCCGCGCCCATGATATTGATCTCGCAGAGGCCGGGGAGGCGGGAACCCTGTCCGCCACCATCCGCCTGATCCAGCCGGTAGGGCCGCAATTGCGCCTGGATTTGAACCTGGATGGCAAGGTGGTGGAAGCGGTCCTGGACCGCCACGCCACCACCACACCGCTGACGCCGGGACAGACCGTGTCATTACGTCTGCGCCGGGCCAATGTCTATGCGGGGTAGGCCCGAGGGCCGTAATCCGCACAAACCCGGCGGCTGTCGCCAGCCGCCGGGGGTACTTCATCAGAACTTCGTGGACAGCGAGATGCCGACGGTGCGCGGGTCGCTCACCACCGGGGCCATGAAGTTCTCGATCACGCCCTTCACGTTCTGCTCGTCCGTGATGTTGCGGGCGAAGACGGCGACTTCATACTTGTCGTCCGGGGCCTTGTAGCCCAGGCGCAGACCACCCTCGAAATCACCCTTGCTGTAGAATTCAGCGGATTCGTAAAGCACGAAGTTGGTCTTGCCCGTCACGCTCCAGTCGGTGAAGGCGAACAGGGTGCCGCCATCGGCCAGGGGGAAGTCGTACCGCGCCGTGAAGTTCAGGATATATTCCGGCGCGTTGGGGAACGGGTTGCCGTCGATCAGGGCGCGACCACTGACCAGCGGGTCCTTGACGGTGCAGACGCTGATGGGGGCGCAGACGCTGGAGGTCACGCTCTTGTCCTTGATCTCCGTGTCCGTGTAGGTCACGCCGGCGGTCAGGGTCAGATCGCGCGTCACCTGCAATTCGGCATCCAGTTCGAAGCCCTTGGCCTCGCCCTTATTGC
>JAEMSB010000024.1:0-3132 GCA_016463045.1 Niveispirillum sp. | reverse complement strand
GATGATGGTCTCCGAGGTAGCGGTGGTCGGCGGGCCGTTGAAGGACACGGTACGGCCCTGGATGGTGGGGCCACGGAAGCCGCGGGCGACGCGGGCGAAAACGGCGGCATCGTCGGTGACGTTGTAGAACAGGCTGGCATCCCAGCTGACCTCGTCATCCTTCAGACGGACATAACGGGTGCCGGTATAGGCCGTCTGTACCTGGTTGCTGCCATTCTCGATGGAACGGAAGGTGCCGGCGGTCAGCGCCTTCAGCACATTCATCTTCTTGTCGTCTTCGGTGTAGCGCACGCCACCCGTCAGCTTCAGGTCTTCCGTCAGCTGATAGCCGGCCTGGCCGAACAGGGCCCAGCTTTCATTGCGGTTGCGCAGGGTGACAAAGCCGCTGGCGCCGCCGGTTTCAAAGAAGCGGTAGGGGCGGAAGGAGAATTGTTCGTCGGAGTTGAAATAGAAGCCGCCGACCTGCCAGTTCAGGGGGCCATCGGTGTCGCTGGCCAGACGCACTTCCTGAGTCCACTGATCCAGGTCATCGATATTGCCCTGGCTTTCGGCGGCGTTCAGGGGCAAGCCGTCCGTGTCGCCACGGGAATAGCCGTCGGTCGTCTCATAGGCCGTGATCGAGGTCAGGGTGATGGCACCCAGATCATGGTCGATCTTCAGCGACGAGCCCCAGCCATCATATTCCTGGTTGTTATTATCGCCGTCATTATAGGCGACGGTGCGCTTGCGATAATTGCCGTTCAGCTTGTTCGAGCCCTTGGTCAGGGCATTGCCTCGGAACAGGGACGAGGTGCCGTCCAGATCACGGCCATGGATGTTCAGCAGGGCGCTGGTGTCATCCGACGGGGTCAGCAGGAACTGCAGGCGTGCGGCCACATCCTGATAGCCACCCAGATCGCGGCCCGTGGTGGCGTTGCGGACATAATCGTCGCGGCGCTGATACATGACCGAGGCGCGGGCCGACAGCTTGTCCTCCACCAGCGCGCCGCCGAAACCGGCATCCATGGTCAGGGTGTTGTAGGTGCCCAGCGACAGGGTGGCGCGGCCGGACGTGTCCTGGCTGGGCGCGATGCTGTCGAACTTCACGATGCCGGCGGTGGTGTTGCGACCGAACAGCGTGCCCTGCGGCCCGCGCAGCACTTCCACCTGACGCACGTCGAACAGCGGGCTGCTCTTCAGCACCACATTTTCCATCACCACCTCATCGATGACGACAGAAACCGGCTGCGAGGCGCCCAGATAGAAGTCGTTATTGCCCAGGCCACGGATATAGAAGCGCGGGAAAATGCGGCCCGTGGAGGTTTCGGCATACAGGCCCGGCACCTTGGCGGACAGGGCCAGGATATCGGCACCGCCGGCCAGCAGATCGCGCAAGCCCTCGCCCGAAATGGCGGCGACGGACATCGGCACTTCCTGCAGGTTCTCAGCCCGGCGCTGCGCCGTCACGATGATCTCTTCCAGCGTGTCGGTGCTGGTCTGGGCCAGGGCGGCCATCGGCGTGGCCAGCGTGACGGCGGACAGGCCCGCCAGCAGGGCGTGCTTCAAGGTGGACTGCATGATCCGTTCTACTCTCTCTCACAATGTCTCAATCGACGCAGGGGCCGGGCTGTATCCCCATTCCGGTTCCGCGTGATCGCGCAGTGATAGAGCGAACGTCAGAGAGGTGAACGGTCGTTGCGATGAAAGTTCCGTGACGCCGGGTTCGGGCCGATGCCATTCCCTAGGCGCCGCCTGGACTTCGCAACTGCGTAATGAAACCCCTGCAGGGCCGTTGTGCAGTGCGGTAATGTGTTGAAACGGCAACAAGTGTCTGAATGCAGCCACTTACCCACAGAGCCGCGGCGACTCGTACGCGTGTTTCAGTCGAACCGCAGACGGACCTGACCGGGGTCCAGGGCCACGATATGGGCGGGGCGATCCTCCACCCAGCCGTGCACCGAAAATACGCCCTGCATGCCGATCTCCAGCCCGTCCGGGCCGGCACAGGCAAAACACGCACCGGTGCGCGACAGGTTGACGGTTTCGCCCCGGATCACGCGGCCATCCAGGGTCAGCAAGGCCGTGCTGCGCACAGGCACGCGGGGGAAACGGCGGCGGTCGCCTGCGGGGCGCTTGGCGCGCGTCGTGGGGGCGGGTTCATCATCGCGATGGGCCAGCCATTCGGCCATATCCACCCAGCGCTGGCTTTCATCAGGGTCGTCTGTATTCAGTGCCGCCTGCCAGCAGGCGATCAGCTTGGCGTTCAACACCTCATCCGGGATCGGGCCGGTGCCATCGGCCGTCGTCGCCGGTTCCATCGTTGCCACCTGCATCGCTGTCCCATCCGGTGCCAAGCGGCTTCCCACGCGTGATAGGCGTGGGAAGCCTTTCCTTATATATCTACAACAGACAGGCGCAGTTGTCGTCAATCAATCCTAAGGACAGGTGCGGCGGGCTGGCCCAAAGCACGCCAAGTGCCAATGAAGCCCAAGGTCAGGGTGATGGCAGTGCAAATCAAGGCAGTGCTGATTACCGCCCAGGGCATGAACACAAACGGGAAGTCCATCACTTCGCTGACCACGATCCAGGCGACGATGGTACCCAGAATGCCTGCAATACCCGCCGTGATCAGGCCCAGCAGACCGTATTCCAACAGGAAGGCGCGCAGAACGGTCGCCCGTGTGGCGCCCAGCACCTTCAGCACGACCGCGTCATAGACGCGCCGGCGGTGCCCGGCGGCAACCGCACCGGCCAGAACCAAGGTGCCGGCCAGCAGGGTGACCGCCGCCGTCAGGCGGACCGCCAGCCCGACATTGATCAGGATTTCGGACACGGTCTCCAACGCGTCCTTCACGCGGACGGCACTGATATTGCTGAACTTAACGGCCACGTTTCGCTGTACCGCCGGCTCTGCCGCCACCGGCGCGCGCACCGTGGCCAGATAGGTCTGAGGTGCCGATTCCAGCACGCCGGGCGAGAAGACCAGGGTGAAGTTGATGGTGATCGTGTCCCAGTCCAGTTCACGCACCACCGCCACCTCGCCCTCAATATCGCGGCCCAGGACATTGATGGTCATCTTGGCTCCGGGGCCGATGCCGAAGCTTTCGGCAATCTCCTTGGATATGGCCAGCTTGGGTGGACCCTGGTAATCGG
>JAEMSB010000392.1 GCA_016463045.1 Niveispirillum sp. | reverse complement strand
TTCCTGGGTGGTCTCGGTCACGCTCATCTCACCGCTCCACCAGCGCCACGCGGCTATTGTACCAGTTCATCAGGAAGGAAAGGCTCAAACTGATGATCAGATAGGCCGCCATGATCGACAACACGCCCTCTACCGCCTGCCCCGTCTGGTTGATCGTGGTGTTGGCGATGGAGACGAAGTCGGGATAACCGATGGCCACCGCGAGCGAACTGTTCTTGGTCAGGTTCAGATATTGGCTGGTCGTCGGCGGGATGATCACGCGCAGCGCCTGCGGCAGCACGACAAGGCGCAGCAGCTGCCCTCGCGTCAGGCCCAGCGCCGTCGCGGCCTCCGTCTGGCCCCTGGGCACCGCCAGGATGCCCGACCGCACAATCTCCCCGATGAAGGCGGCGGTATAGATGACAAGACCGAACAGCAGTGCCGCGAATTCCGGCGACAAGGTCATGCCGCCGCGGAAGTTGAAGCCCTGCAGCACCGGCATGTCGATGGCCCCGCCACCACTGGCCAGCAGGACCAGCAGCGGCAGCCCAAGGATCAGGCCCAGCCCGATGGGCAGCAGCGACAGGCGTTTGCCCGTCGCGGCCTGCCGCTTGGCGTTCCAGGCCGCAATCACCAGGGTCAGAATGATGCCCAGACCGAACAGGGCGGCAACCCAGGCCCAGATCGGATCATCGGCGGGCGCGGGCAGCTTTAGCCCACGATTGGAAAGAAACACGCCCGGCAGAGGCGCCAGCGCCTGACGCGGCCCTGGCAATCCTTCGGTCAGCAGCCCATACCAGAGGAAAAGCTGCAACAGAAGCGGCACATTGCGTACCGTCTCGACATAGAAGGCGGCGATGCGGGCCACCAGCCAGTTGGATGACAGGCGGGCAATGCCCAGCACCACGCCCAGCAGCGTCGCCAGCAGGATGCCGATGCCCGACACCTTCAACGTGTTCAGGATGCCGACCAGGAAGGCCGTGGAATAATGATCCTGCGGGCCGAATTCGACCAGCGTCTCCCCGATCTGGAACCCGGCCTCCCGGTCCAAGAAGCCGAAGCCTGACGCGATCGACAGCCGCGCCAGATTGTCCATCGTATTGCCGACCAGATACCAGGCGACCAGCGCCACAGCCAAGGCCACGCCAAGCTGTGCCAGGATGGCACGGACAATGGGATTGTTGATGGACAGGTGAAAGGCCGCCCGCCCCGGAGGGGCGGCGGCCTTGGTCGCGGTCGCGTTGCTGTTGCTCATCGGCGTCCGGTTCCGGGCGTCAGATCAGCGGATCGGCGGGGCATACATCAGCCCGCCATTGGTCCACAGCGCGTTCAGGCCGCGATCCAGCTTCAGCGGGGTCTTCTTGCCGATATTGCGTTCGAAAATCTCACCATAATTGCCGACGGCCTTGATGGCGCGATAGGCCCAGGCCTTGTCCACGCCCAGACCGGTACCCAGGTCGCCCTGTACGCCCAGCAGGCGCTGCACCGACGGGTCGGGGTCCTTCAGCTTGGCATCGATATTGGCCTGGGTAATGCCCTTCTCCTCCGCCTCGATCAGGGCGTAGATGGTCCAGCTGACGATGTCGCGCCATTGGTTGTCGCCATGACGGACGACGGGCGCCAGCGGCTCCTTCGACATCACCTCCGGCAGGATGATGAAATCGTCGGGCTTGGTAGCGACAGAGGCGCGCACGCCCGCCAGACCGGAGATGTCGGTGGTCAGCACGTCGCAGCGACCGGCGAAGAAGGCGGCATTCACCTCGTCCAGCGCCTCGATCACCACGGGCTTGAAGGACAGGTTGTGGGCACGGAACCAGTCAGCCAAGTTCAACTCAGTCGTAGTGCCCGGCTGCACGCAGACGGTGGCACCGTCCAGTTGCTTGGCCGACGTCACGCCCAGGCTTTTGGCGACCATCAGGCCCTGGCCGTCATAATAGACAGGCGGGGCGAAATCGAGGCCCTGGGCATCGCGGGTCAGCGACCAGGTGGTGTTGCGGACCAGCAGGTCGATCTCACCCGACTGCAGCGCAGTCAGGCGTTGCTGTGCCGACAGCGGCGTGTAGCGGATCTTGGCCGTGTCGTTCAGGATGACGGCGGCGACGGCCTTGCAGATATCGACGTCCAGTCCCGTCCACTTGCCCTGGCTGTCGGGGCTGGAAAAGCCCGGCAGGCCGGTATTCACGCCACAGGTCAGCTGCCCCTTGCTTTTGACCGCATCCAATGTCGGACCGGCGAGCGCCGGAACGGCGGTGAAGGCAACATATGCGGCGGCCAGGGCGACCGCACCCCCAAGGCGAAGGCTCATCGTCTTTGGTTCCCCTGTTTTACCGGGGCGGGATGTCCGTCCGCCGCCCCCTTTGATGTCAGGCAGTTAAGCATTCAATGCCGCAATGAAACAACCCCGTAACGGGGACAATCGCGACAATTCTCGCCCCTGCCGCAAGCTTAGGCAGGATGATCACAAAACATCACGCGCCAGTTGCTCCAGCTGGCCTTCCAGCTTGGCTGACAAGGCCTTGAACTGGGCAAGTTCCACCTCGTCCAGGCAGTTCAGCCAGCGCTGCTGCCACTCCAGGGCCAAAGGCGCGATTCTCTCATAGAGTGCCCTGCCCTTGGGTGTGAAGGACAGGCGCAGCAACCGCTGATCAGATGGGTGCGTGTCACGTGACAGCAGCCCGGCCTCCACCAGCGATGTCACGGCCCGGCTGACCTTGGCCTTGTCCATCGCGGAGCGTTCGACAATGTCGTTGGATGACAAGGGCTGTTCACGGCCCAGAATCGCCATCACGCGCCATTCGGGGATGGAAATGCCGAACTGCGCCTCGTACCGGCGCGCCAGCTCCCGGCTGACACGCTTGGCCAGGACGTTCAGTCGATAGGGCAGAAAATCGTCAAGGTCGAGCATCTCGCAAGGGTGGCCTGCCCAAAGCGGACTTGCAAGCCCCTCATTGATCCGGCATATTCGTTTCATATGAAACGATGCAATTTCAAGCGGGAGAGCAGCATGCGCCGGTACATTTCCTTCCCCCGTGTCGAGGGCACGTCTTCACGCCAAGCCCACGCCGACCTGCCGCAAGGCACGTTTGAGCGGGAACTGGGCCGCGAAGGTTTCTTCGGCCCCGCCACGCACATGTACCACCGCAACGCCCCGACCGGCTGGACCAGCTGGGAAGGCCCCTTGCGCCCCCGCGCCTTCGACCTCAATCAGCTGGTGGAAGGCATGTCCGCCGGCCCCTGGGGGGCGAAGGAAGTGCTGTTCAATGCCCATTGCCGCATGCGCATGTGGCGCTGCGATCGGCCCATGGACCATCTGGCCCGCAATGGCGACGGCGACGACCTGATCTTCGTGCATGAGGGTGAGGGCGAGCTGTTCTGCGATTACGGGCACCTGACCGTTACGGCGGGTGACTATGTCGTGCTGCCGCGCGGCACCATGTGGCGCCTATCTCCCACCAAGCCGGTGACGGCCCTGCTGATCGAGGCGACGGGATCGATCTATCAGCTGCCCGACCGGGGCATCGTCGGCCCGCATGCCATGTTCGACCCCGCCATCCTGGACACGCCGAAGATCAATGAGGCGTTCCTGGATCAACAGTCGGATACCGGCCCCGGCGGGTCCTGGCGCGTTCTGGTGAAGCGGCGCGGCGCGATCAGCACGGTGACATATCCGTTCAACCCGCTGGATGCCGTGGGCTGGAAGGGTGATCTGGCACCGGTGCGCCTGAATGTGAAGGATGTGCGGCCGCTGATGAGCCACCGCTACCACCTGCCGCCCAGCGCCCACACCACCTTCGTCGCCAACCGCTTCGTCGTCTGCACCTTCGCCCCGCGCCCGTTCGAGACGGATGAGGGCGCGATCAAGATCCCGTTCTTCCACAATAACGACGATTACGACGAGGTGCTGTTCTACCATGCCGGCGACTTCTTCAGCCGCGACAATATCAAGGCCGGCATGATGACCTTCCACCCGTCAGGCTTCACCCACGGGCCGCACCCCAAGGCGCTGGGCAAGATGCTGGTGCAACCCAAGCCCGCCACCGACGAATATGCCGTCATGGTCGATACCCGCGACGCGCTGGAGGTGGCGGACCTACCGGGCGGCGTGGAGAACCCCGCCTATGCCGATAGCTGGCGCGTAAAGCCGTAAGCATTCGCGATTACATATATTTCCGTCCCTGGAGCCTTACCCATGAAACTCGCCTCCCTGCAGCAGGGCCGTGATGGCCGTCTGGTTGTTGTGTCGGATGACCTGTCGCGCTGCGTGCCCGTGCCGGATATCGCGCTGACCCTGCAACAGGCGCTGGACCATTGGGACAGCGTGGCCCCTGCACTGGCAGCCATCGCCGCCAAGCTGAATGCCGGGGAGATCGAGGGGCAGCCGTTTGATGAGGCGGACTGCGCCAGCCCTCTACCGCGCGCCTATCAATGGGCGGATGGGTCGGCCTATGTGAACCATGTGGAACTGGTGCGAAAGGCCCGCAATGCCGAGATGCCGCCCAGCTTCTGGACCGATCCGCTGATGTATCAGGGCGGGTCTGACAGTTTCCTGTCGCCCCACGACCCGATCCTGATGGCGGATGAGGCTTATGGCATTGATTTGGAAGGCGAAGTCGCCGTGGTCACCGGCGATGTGCCCATGGGTGTCACCCCGGAACAGGCCAAGGCCCATATCCGCCTGATCATGCTGGTCAATGATGTGTCCTTGCGGGGCCTGATCCCGAATGAGCTGGCCAAGGGTTTCGGCTTCTTCCAGTCCAAGCCCAGCAGCGCCTTCAGCCCCGTGGCCGTCACGCCCGACAGCCTGGGCGACGCCTGGGA
>JAEMSB010000023.1 GCA_016463045.1 Niveispirillum sp. | reverse complement strand
GCCGATACCGATGCCGTCACGGCCTATAATTTCGTGAACAATTATTATGTGGCGGGGCCTGATTCGAAGGGCGCACATGCCTTTGATGAGAAAAGCCCCGTGGCCAGGGCGTATTTTGCCGGCAACTGGATGAACCATGCCGAACCGGCGGACCCCTGGTCGCTGGTCACGGGTGTGCAGGCCGATGGCTACCGCCAGTCTGCCCCCATCCCGATGGCGGCGGTGACAACGGAACCCGCCGACGCCGCCTTCCGCGCGGTTCTGGCCAAGGCCGGAGCGGGACGGGTGCGCGACAGTGTGGATGAGCGGATCACGGCAGGCGTGGCCAAGGGCGAGGGCCGGATCATCGACAATCAGGACGATGTCGGCGGCTGGCCGGCGCTGGCGACGGGGGTAGCACCGGTCGATAGCGACCGGGACGGCATGCCCGATGCCTGGGAAAAGGCCCATAGCCTGAACCCGACCAATCCGGCGGACGGGGCAACCGACCGCAATGGCGATGGCTACACCAATCTGGAAGAATATCTGAACGGGTTGTAAGGGGCGAACGGGGGTTGCCCTCACCCTCCCAAGCCTTAGCAGGCTTGGGCCCCTCCCTCTCCCACGTTCGTGGGCGAGGGGCTTGGATCTCGCCCCTCGCCCGTTTGGCGGGAGAGGGAGGGTCCGCCTGCGTCAGCGGGTGGGAGGGTGAGAGTGCAACCGAGTTGGATTAGCTCTTGTCGGCCATGACCTGACCGGTGGCGCCGTCGACGCGAATGGTGCGGGTGCCGTTGCCGTTCAGCACCTCGACCTCATAGGTCAGGCGGCCATTATCATGATCGACCTCGGCCTCGATGGCCTTGCCGCCACCCTTATTCTCCGCGATGCCGATGGCCTGCGCCAGGCTGGTGGAAGAGGCGGTCAGTTCACGCGGCTCCACGCCCGCACCCAGCTGCTGCGCCCAGGTGGCCAAGGTCTGCTTGTCGGCTGACGCGATCTTGCCGTTGGAGGCATCGACATCCCAGCGGGTCACGGTCTCGCCGGACACGATGTCGATCTGATACAGGCCGACGCTGTTCTTGGTATCGAAATCGACATCCACCGCCTTGCCCTTGCCCTGTTGTTCAGCCTGGGCGATGGCCTGGGTCAGGGAAACCTTGGCCTGACGGAAGGCGGCGATGTCACTGTCGGAGCTGGCAGCCAGGGTCGGCGAGACCAGGACCAGGGACAGGGCGGCAGTGCCGAGAAGCATCTTCATGGTTTGCATCCTCCGGTTAGTGGATGCAGCCTTAACGATACCACCCTGCCCCTGGTTCCGGGCTTACCCCGTTTGAGGCGTTTGTGTTAAACGCCGGGCGTCGCGAACGCGGCTGCCGCGCGGGCATTGACGGTGATGCCGGCCCAGTCGCCATCGGCGATCTGCTTGTTGGTGGCGATCCAGGAACCGCCGACGCCGACGACATTCTTCAGCGCCAGATAGCCTGCCACCTTGTCGCGACCGATGCCACCCGTGGGGCAGAAACGGGCATGCGGCAGGGGGCCGGAAAGCGCGGCGATGGTGCCGGCCCCGCCATATTGCTCCGCCGGGAACAGCTTCAGCACCTCAAACCCGTCATCCAGACGCTCCAGCACCTCGCTGGGCGTGGCCACACCGGGGATGACCGGCACGCCGCAGGATTTCAGCGGGGCCACCAGGTCCGCCGTCGTGGCCGGGGTCACGATAAAATCCGACCCCGCCGACATGGCGGCATCCAGGTCCGATGGCTTCAGGATGGTGCCGGCACCCACGATCAGGCCAGGCACGGCCCGCTTCATGGCGGTGATGGCGTCAAGGGCGGCGGGCGTGCGCAAGGTCACTTCCACCACCGACAGGCCACCCTCCTTTAGGGCCACAGCCAGGGGGGCGGCATCCTCTACCCTTTCGATGGTCAGGACCGGAATGACGGGCGAGCTTTTCAGCAGCAGGGTGAAGGCCTGGATATTCACGTCGGTGGGCTCCCATCAACAGGAAAACGGCCCCGCCTGTGCCGGTGGGGCCGTGATGAGGTCGGAACAGCAGATCAAGGCAATACCGGAGGCGATCATGCATTGCCACCGGTTTCCACGCCGGGCCGCGATGCAGCCCCGTGGGGTCTTCCCCCGGCCCTGATGGAACCGGGGGAAGCAGCACTCATCAATACTTATACTTGGCACCCAGGAAGAACTGGCGGCCGTAATGCACATATTCTTCGGAGTTCTGGCGGGTGCTGGTACCAACCCAGCGCTCGTCAAACTCGTCGGTCAGGTTGATGGCTTCGAACGTCACCGAGATCTGCTCGTTGATGTTGTAGCTGGCCGAGAAGTCCAGGTTGAAGGTCGAAGCCTTGCCGCGGATGTCGTTGGCGTTGCCGGGCGCAATCTGGGTCAGATAGCTGTCGCGGAAGGAGCCGGAGACACGAGCGCTGAAATCGTCGTTCTCATAGTACAGGGTGGCATTGAACGACTTGGGCGACAGACCGACCAGAGGTTCCGTCACCGTGCGACCGGTAACGATATAGTCGATGTCGGACGTCACATAGGTGAAGTTCACAATACCGCCGAAATCATCAAACGGCGCCGGCAGGAAGGTAAACGGCTTCTGCAGGCTAATTTCAAAGCCCTTCAGCGGACCACCCGAGGTGTTGCCGGCGCGGGTGACCGTGAAAATCGTGTCAGCCGTATTACCATTGGCCAACAGGACGTCAGGCAAGCCCGTCTGACCAAAGGCAACGGTTTCAGAGATGCTCTGGATGTAGGTCTTGATATCCTTATAGAAGAAGCCGGCGGTGATCATCGTCTCCTTCTCCGGATACCATTCGAAGGAGAGGTCCAGCGTATTGGCCTTCACCGGTTCCAGATAAGGATTGCCGATGGACAGCGTGCGCGCCGTGTTGTTGATGGAGCCGCCCGGCGTCAGAGCCGGCAGATCAGGACGGGCCATCACCTTGGCCGCACCAAAACGCACAAGCACATCGTCGATGGGCTCCAGCGTCAGGTTCATGGAAGGCAGCGTGTTCTCGTAATCACGCTTGATGGTGACAAGGTTGGTGCCAACATAGCCAACGGATGTCAGTTCCGTCTTCACCTGACGCAGACCGATATTGCCCCGGAAGGGCATACCCGCCAGCTCGGTCACGAAATCTGCCTGCACGAAGCCCGACAGGCTCTCCTCACCCGCGTTGCGGTTCTGGCCAAGCTGGTTGGACTTGTCCAGACGGAAGTCGCCGAACTCGTTCTTGCAGTTGCAGTAGATGCCCAGAATGCTGGCCACCTTGTCGATAGATGGCACGACCCACGCGGTCGGCGTGCCGGCGGGCATGCCCAGATTCTTACCAAACCCGCTAACCAGATCAGAGATGCTGGCGATAGTGGTGCCGGCGGGCAAGGGCACCGCAGCCTCGGTCAGCGTCGTGGTGGTGCCAGCGGGGCGGAACGGATCGTCGGTAGCAAAGCGACGATATTCCACGGTCTTGAAGTCATAGTCCTTATAGGCCAGACCGGCCTTCAACTGGACCCAGTCCTGCGCATCCCACTGGAACTCACCCCGGAAAGTCCGGAAGTTATTTTCCGTACGGTTGGGACGCATGCGGATCAGCGACTGATCGCCGACAACGGCACCGCCACGCGCCAGACGGGTCGAGGGGCTGAAGACATAATTGGCCGGATTGGTAACATCGAACCCGTAATTGAAGGAGGGCAGGTTCTTATTGCCGGAATAGTCATAGCTGTAGCCATTGACGTTGTAGGCTTCCAGCGACAGCGTGGTCTGCTCGGGATTGTCCTGGATCGACGTAGACCAGCCGGCGGTACCCTTGAAACGGATCGTATCGGTGAATTCCTGATCCAGGTTCAAGGAATACTGATAGAATTCCGACTCCAGCTTGTCACGGCGCTGTTCGGTACGGATGTCAACACCGTTGAAAGTACCGGCAATCAGATTGCCCAGATCGTCGTACTTGGCCTGGGTGACAATGGTACCGCCCATGCCGCCCGCACCGGTATTGCGGCTGAAGGAGATGGCCTCCAGATACTGTTCCTGGCGCGTACCCTTCAGGTTGGCATAGAGACCATCGATGGTCAGGCGGGTTGTTTCAAACGGCTGGAACTGCAACGCGGTCGTCACGCCCAAGCGGTCCTGATCATAATCCAGACGGCCATAGCGCGGGATGCGCGGATGCCAGGCTGACTGTTCAGGCAGGGCGCGGTTGGCAGGCGTATTTGTGGTCGTGGTACCCGGCCCGCCGAACAGGAAATTCGCGGTGGCGCTGCCATTGCCATTGGTACCGAGGACGCCGATCGTATCGATGCCACGCTCCCAACGGCCCGTGGAGGATCCTTCTTCGAGACGATTGGTCTGCGAATAGGCGACCGAGGCCAGGAAGCCGATCTTGCCATCAGCAAAAGTGTCGGAAATCAGCAGCGTGCCGCGCGGGTCCTTGGACTTCGACAGGTCATTGTAACCGATCTTGCCAGCGGCGGAGAAAACGAACTTGTTGTAGTCAAACGGGCGCGCCGTCTGCAGATCGACGGTCGCCCCCAGCGAGCCTTCCTCAATCTGGGCCGACTGTGATTTACGCACCGTCAGGCTGTTGAACAGTTCTGAAGCGAAAATCTGGAAGTCGAAGCCACGACCACGATTGGCGCCGCCAGACCCGTCCTTACCGCCGGTGGTGGCAAGCGCCTCCAGTCCATTGAGGCGCACACGGGTGAACTGCGCACCCAGGCCGCGCACCGTGATTGAACGACCTTCGCCGCCATCGCGGTCGATGGAGACGCCGGGGATACGCTGCAACGATTCGGCCAGGTTCGTGTCCGGGAACTTGCCGATATCTTCGGCATTGATGACATCGACGATGTCATTCTCATTTTTCTTCTTGCTGATGGCGCTGGCCAGCGAACCGCGGAAGCCCGTGACCACGATTTCTTCCAGGGCTTCCTGTGCCTGCGCACCCGCAGGGATCAGGCCGGCCAGCAGAACCAGGGCCGAGGCGCCGGCGAGACGGCGGCGGATGCAGGGCGTACCCGCGAATTTCATCATTGCTTCCTTCCCCTTCAGATTTATCGTTCTGGCCGCACCGATCCAGCCCGCAGCCGGAACGGCAAGCAGGGGGTAGGACGAACGATTTAGGTCTTTATACCAGTGGTCTTAGCCGGTAGGCGTTGACACCGGTGACAGGGCTATTAATGATCCGATCTGACACCGGTGGCAATACGTTTTTGCATTGAGATGTCCAAGTTCGTCACAGGATGTGGCACAAATCCCGCAGTAGGCGGATTTGCAAGGTGGAAGGGAGAGACCCGATGACCGGGCGTATCGTGTGTTTTGGTGAATTGCTGATGCGCCTGACGGCGCCGGGCCGGGAAATGCTGCTGCAAAGCCCACGCCTGGACGTCACCTTTGGCGGGGCGGAAGCCAATGTCGCCGTGTCACTGGCCCGATTCGGCTGGAACGCTGCCGTGGTCTCCACCCTGCCCGACCAGGGCATTGGCGAGGCCTGCCGGTGTGAACTGCGCCGCCATGGCATCGACACGCGCGGCATCCAGATGCGCCATGGCCGCATGGGCCTGTATTTCCTGACCGTCGGCGCCATGCAGCGCCCATCGGAGATCATTTATGACCGCGCCGGGTCCGCGTTCGCGGTGACGGAGGCCAGCGCCTATGACTGGCCCACGCTGCTGAACGGGGTCGAATGGCTGCATGTCGGCGGTATCACGCCCGCCGTCAGCGAACAGGCGGAGCAGGCCGTGGTCGCCGCGGCCGAAGCCGCCAAGGCAGCCGGCGTCAAGGTTTCCTTCGACTGTAACTACCGCGCCAAGCTGTGGGCCGACCGGGGCGGCGATGCGCCGGCGGTGTTTGCCAAACTGGCGTCCTGCGCCGATCTGATGTTCGGGAATGAGCGCGACATCGCCCTGATCCTGGGCGCGGATTTCCATGCCCTTCCCCTGTCGGAGCGGTTCCTGGCAGCGGCGGAGCTGGCGTTTAAGACCTGGCCGGGTCTGAAGTGGCTGGCCTCCACCATCCGCAGCCATCATGACGTGGACCACCAGGAACTGACGGGCCGTGTCGCCGCGCGTGACCACCGGGTGCATTATTCGCGTACCTACAAGCTGAACGGCATTGTCGACCGCATCGGGGGTGGCGACGCCTTTGCCGCCGGCCTGATCCATGGGCTGGACAAGGGCTGGGCCATCGATCAGGCCATCAATTTCGCCGCCGCCGCCGCCGCGTTGAAACATTCGGTGCCGGGCGACGCCAATCTGGTGTCGGTGGCCGATGTCATGAGCCTGGTGAATGAGGAAGGGTTGGATGTGAAGCGGTGAAGAGGGCCGCTGTTCACTTTTTCGTCATCCCGGCGAAAGCCGGGACACAGGGGCCACAGGATCAAACGTCAGTATTGCGTTGATCAAAGCCGCCGAAAGGTCGTGCATTTGGCCCCTGGGTCCCGGCTTTCGCCGGGATGACGGGAGAGGGGGATGTACCCCCAATGAGCCATGCGCGCCGCGCAGTCTTGCCCCGGCGCGTGCCCCGGATGGCGCAAAATCCATCGCGCAACTATATTACGTCCATCGAAAACAACGATGGAGACACATCATGCGGTACTTTTTCCTGCTTCCTATGCTGCGGCTCGGTGCTTTTTCCCGTTATGCCGCTTCGGTTGAGCAGTACCCGGCCAACCGCCGTTATTAAGGCGGAAAGGCCTGCTTCTTTAAGCAGTTCCCATTTTTATCTCTGACCAAAAATCATCAGCTGGCCTTACTCATTTGACCGGCATGGTTGTCAGGACAGCGCCTCGGCGAGTACCCTCGCCGGGGCGTTTTCATGTCCGGCCCAGATCAGAAGCAAGGATCGCATCATGACCCATCCCGCCGCCGAAGGCTTTTACATGCCCGCCGAATGGGCGTCGCATGCGCGCTGCTGGATGGCGTGGCCGGTGCGGGAGGAAACGTTCCCCAACGGCCTGCCCGCCGCGCGCGCCGCCTATGCCGAGGTGGCGAAGGCCATTGCGCAGTTCGAACCGGTAACCATGCTGTGCCCCGACGGGGCGCTGGCCGATGTCTCGCTGGCCTGCGGGCCGGGCGTGTCGGTGCTGCCGGTGCCCTGTTCCGACAGCTGGCTGCGCGATAACGCGCCCAGCTTTGTCGTCAACGGCAAGGGCGATGTGGCCGGCGTGCATTGGGGCTTCAATGCCTGGGGCCGGAACTATGACGACTTCCAGCTGGATACGCAGGTCGGGCGCCTGATCCTGGAGAACCAGGGACTGAAGCGGTTCGCGGCCCCGCTGGTGATGGAGGGCGGGTCGTTCCATGTTGATGGCGAGGGGACACTGCTGACGACCGAGGAATGCCTGCTGAACCCCAACCGCAACCCGCACCTGTCGCGGGGCGAGATTGAGGCGCATCTGGCCAACCATCTGGGCGTGCGGGAATTCATCTGGCTGAACAAGGGCTACGAGCAGGATGAAACCGACGGCCATATCGATGAGATCGCAGCCTTTGTGAAGCCGGGCGTGGTGCTGACCATGGTGACCGACGATACCTCGGACCCGAACTATCCCGTGTTCCAGGACAATGTCGCCCGGCTGAAGGCCGCGCGCGACGCGGCGGGCCGCCCGCTGGAGGTCGTGACCCTGCGCACGCCGGCGCGGCAGGAACAGCATGGCGTGCGCCTGACCCTGTCCTACACCAATTTCTACATGGCCAATGGCGGCATCGTCATGCCGCTGTTCGAAGACCCGATGGATGCCGAGGCCATCAGCCTGTTCGGCAAACTGTTCCCCGACCGGCGTATCGTGCCGGTGCCGGCGCTGGATATCGTGCGCGGCGGCGGCGGTATCCATTGCATCACGCAGCAGCAGCCGGTGGGGTGAGCCAACGGCCATGACATGGCCATTGGAGGCCGGCGACCGCCGGCCCGCCGCACGTGCGGCGCAAGCCAAGGGCGCGGACGCGCCCGCCCGGCGTTTGAGGGAACATGTGAAACCTACCCCTTCACCGACCCCGATGTGATCCCCTCGACAAAGTATTTCTGCGCCAGGAAGAAGACGATCAGCGAGGGCAGCAGGGCGATGGTGGACATGGCCAGGACCTGGTTCCAGGCCGTGGCCTCCGTCACGTCGATGGCCATTTTCAGCGCCAAGGCCACCGGGTATTTGCCCACCGACGACAGGTAGATCAGCGGATAGAGGAAGTCGTTCAGGCTCCACATGAACTGGAACAAGGCGACGGAGATGATGGCCGGCATGATCACCGGTACCACCACATGCCACAGCACCTGAAGCGAGTTGCAGCCATCGATGACGGCCGCTTCCTCCATATCGGGCGGGATGCCGCGCAGGAACTGCACCACCATGAAGACAAAGAAGCCGTCCGTGGCGAAGGCGCAGGGAACATAGAGCGGCAGATAGGTATCCAGCCAGCCGAATTCCCGGAACATCAGATATTGCGGGATCAGCAGCACGCTTTTCGGCAGCAGGATGGTCGCCACCATCAGCGCAAACCAAAGCTGCTTGCCCGGCATCCGGAACCGCGCGAAGCCATAGGCGACCAGCACCGATGACACAACCGTCAGCACCACTTTGGGCATGATGAAGGCAAAGCTGTTCAGCAGATATGTCGCGAAGCTGTATTCGGTGCCGGTGCGCCAACCCTTCACCACCCCATCCATGGTTGGATCCTGCGGCCAAAGGCTGACCGATCCGAATATCTCATGGTTGGGTTTGAAGCTGGCGGCCACCATCCAGAACAGGGGATAGAGCATGATCAGCCCCACCCCGATCAGCACGCCATAGCGCAGCAGGGCACTGAAACGGCCAATCCAGGCGACATCGCGGCGGGGTGTGCTGATCAGGCTCATTCCCCATCCTCCCGCTCATTGCCATAGAAGACCCAGTATTTGGCAGACGCAAAGGCGATGATGGTGAACAGCGCGATGATCAGGAACAGGACCCAGGAGAGGGCGGCGGCGTAACCGACATTGAAATACTTGAACGCCTCCTCATAGATCATTAGGGGCAGCAGGTAGGTGGATTTCAGGGGCCCGCCGCCGGTGATGATATAAGGTCCGTTGAATTCCTGAAATGCCTGTACGATCTGCATGATGAAATTGAAGAAGATCACTGGTGTCAGCAGCGGCAGGGTGATGGTGAAGAAGATGCGTGCCTTGCCGGCCCCGTCGATCGTCGCCGCCTCATAAAGGTCGGTCGGGATGTTCTGCAGGCCTGCAAGGAACACCACCATGGCCGACCCGAACTGCCACAGCCGCAGCAGCACGACGGTGAACAGGGCATAGGCAGGTTCGCCCAGCCAGTTCAGCGGCTCCCCCCCTGCCCAGACCAGCACCTGATTGATCAGCCCGTCACCGGCGAAGACATAGCGCCAAAGCACGGCAATCGCCACCGACCCGCCCAGGATGGAGGGCACGTAATAGGCGGTGCGGAAAAAACCGATGCCCCGCAGCTTGAAATTCAACACAAAGGCGATGAACAGGGCGAAGGCCAGTTTCAGGGGCACTGTGATGAACACGTAGAGGAAGGTGACGCCCAGCGAGCCATGGAACGTGTCGTCGCCCGCCATCTGCGTGTAATTGCCCAGACCCAGAAACCGCGCCTGTTCCACCGGGTCCTGCAGCTGATAGTCCGAAAAGGACAGCAGGAAGGATGCAAGAAACGGAAACAGGGTGAAGGTCGCCAGACCGATCAGGAATGGCGCGATATAGAGATAGCCGGAGACGCGGTTGTCATACATGGGCTGGCCCCCTCACGCTGCCACGACCGCGCGCGCCGCCGGTTCGCCCACGGCGCGGCCATCGGCGTCGAACAGGTGACATTGGGCCAGACGGATGCCGACGCGCAAGCCAGTGCCGATGCGCAGCGGCACATCGCCACTGATCTTTACCACCAGCACCCCATCGGACAGCGACGGCATGCGCAGATGTGCCAACGTTTCCCCGCCCAGCCGTTCGACCAGATCGATGATAGCGTCAAACTCCACCGCCTGATCATCGTCCATGTCCGCCGGGGTGGGGCCGACGCGGAAATGTTCGGGCCGGATGCCCACCGTGACCTTGGCCCCCGGCTTCACCGCCGCATCATGGCGGGGCAGGCGCAAGGTGGCGCCGTTCAGGCGCACGCTGACGCTGTTCGTTTCCACCGCCTCCACGATCCCATCCATGAAATTCATGGCCGGGGAGCCGATGAAGCCGGCCACGAACAGGTTGGCGGGGTGGCGGTACAGCTCGATAGGCGCGCCGATCTGTTCGATCCGCCCGGCATTCAGCACCACGATGCGGGTGGCCAGCGTCATCGCCTCCACCTGATCATGGGTCACATAGATCATGGTGGCGCCCAGCTTGGCATGCAGGCGCGCGATTTCCACCCGCATCTGCCCCCGCAGGGCCGCATCCAGGTTGGATAATGGTTCGTCGAACAGGAACACTTCCGGCTCGCGCACGATGCAGCGGCCAATGGCCACCCGCTGCCGCTGCCCGCCCGACAGGGCGCGGGGCTTACGGTCCAGCAAGGGGGTCAGTTGCAGGATCTCCGCTGCCTTGGCCACCTTCTCCTTGATCAGGGGTTTGGGCAGGCCCGCGATTTTCAGGCCGAAGCCCATATTCTCCGCCACGCTCATGTGCGGATAAAGCGCGTAGGATTGGAAAACCATGGCAATGCCGCGTTCGGACGGGTGAACCAGGGTGACATCGCGGTCACCGATCATGATCGACCCGCCGGTCGGCAGTTCCAGGCCCGACACCAGACGCAGCAAGGTAGACTTGCCGCAGCCCGATGGACCGACAAACACCGTCAGTTCCCCCGGTGCGATTTCCAGGTCCACACCCTTGATCACATCGACGGCGCCGAAGCATTTCGTCACCCCGCGCAGCAATACCCGACCCTTGGCCACGCCCCCTCCCCTGCTTTTATCGGTGGTCGCCCCTTCGGCGATGTCAGCCTTGGATGCCACCTGTCCTCTTGATCTATCCGGTAACCGGTGTCAGTTTCAATCAGCCAGACGCGGGACGCGCCGGAAAGGTGCCGGCTGTCCGCATGCCCGAGGATGACGCCAAGATGAGTTGCGTGCAACCACCCGCACCGCTGCATGACGAGCTTCCGCCCGCCCATATCGTCGATCCCGCCGATAATGTGGCCATCGCCGTCAAGGCGCTGGAGGCTGGCACCCGGATCGAGCTGGGCGCGCACAGCGTCACCCTGCTGTCCGACATTCCGCGCGGGCACAAGTTCGCGCTGCGCCCGTTGAGGGCGGGTGAGGCTGTACGCAAATATGGCTGGCCGATTGGCGTTGCCACCGCTGGCATTGATGCCGGTGCGCATGTTCACAGCCATAATCTGGCCACAGGCCTTTCGGGCACGCTGAGCTATCAGTATGCGCCGGCGGGTACGGATGCGGCCTGGACCGCCATGCCGAAGCCCGACCAGAGTTTCATGGGATACCGCCGCCCCGATGGGCGGGTGGGCACGCGCAACGAGATATGGATTTTGTGTACCGTCGGCTGTGTTGCCCGCACCGCCGAGCGTATCGCGACGCTGGCCAGCCAGCGCTTTGCCGGCAAGGTGGATGGGGTGGTCGCCTTCCCGCACCCGTTCGGCTGTTCACAGTTGGGCGATGATCTGGCCCATACCAAATCCATTATCGCCGCCCTGGCGCAGCATCCCAATGCCGGCGGCGTGTTGCTGCTGGGTCTGGGGTGTGAGAGCAACCAGCTGGACAAGCTTCTGCGCGATGCGCCCGGCATCGACCGGTCGCGCCTGCGCGCCTTCACGGCACAGGCCAGCAGCGATGAGGTGGAAGATGGTATCAATGCCGTCGCCGAATTGGTGGAGATCGCGGCGGGTGATGTGCGGGTGCCCTGCCCCGCATCCGATCTGGTCATCGGTCTGAAATGCGGCGGGTCGGACGGGTTCAGCGGCCTGACCGCCAACCCCCTGGTGGGGCGCATGGCCGACCGGGTGACGGCGGCGGGCGGCAGCGCCATCCTGACCGAAATCCCGGAGATTTTCGGGGCGGAGGAACTTCTGATGCGCCGGGCCGTTGACGAGACGGTGTTTAACGGCGTCGTCAGTGTGGTCAATGGCTTCAAGCAATATTTCCTGGACCATAACCAGCCCGTCTATGAGAACCCGTCCCCCGGCAATATCGCGGGCGGCATCACGACGCTGGAGGAAAAGTCGCTGGGTGCCGTGCAGAAGGGAGGCCGCGCGCCGCTGTGCGACGTCATCGCCTATGGGCAGAAGCGGCGGGTGAAGGGCCTGACCCTGCTGGAAGCACCGGGCAATGACGGCGTTTCCTCCACGGCGTTGACGGCGGCGGGTGCCACGGTGATCCTGTTCACCACGGGGCGCGGCACGCCGCTGGGCTTTCCGGCCCCGACCCTGAAGATCGCGTCCAACAGCGCGCTGGCCCGGCAGAAACCGAACTGGATCGATTTCGATGCGGGCTTGGCCCTGACCGATGCCGGGCTGGACGGGGCGGCGGATGCGATGTGGTCCCTGATCCTGGACACCGCATCAGGCAAGGAAACCCGCGCGGAAAAGAACGGCCAGCGTGAAATTGCGATTTGGAAGAACGGAGTGACCCTGTGATGCCGACCCTGTCGATCACCAACCTGCCCCTGCTGCGCGCCGATGTGGTCCGCCCCGCCTATGACCGGGATGCCGCCGGTATCGGCGTGGTCCATTTCGGCCCCGGCGCCTTCTTCCGCGCGCATCAGGCGTTCTTCTTTGATGAGGCGCTGGCACAGGGTGGCAACTGGGCCATCTCTGCCGCCGCCCTGCGCAGCACCGATGTGCGCGATGCCCTGCGGCCCCAGGATAATCTCTATATCCTGGCGGAGCTGGAGCGGGAGACGCGGTATCGCGTGATCGGGTCGATCAAGGAGACGCTGGCCGGTCCGGGCGACCGCGCGGCCCTGCTGGACCGGCTGGCCCATCCCGATACGGTGATCGTCACCATGACGGTGACCGAGAAGGGCTATTGCCTGAAGGGCGATGGCACGCTGGATTTCGACCATGCTGATATCGCCCATGACGTGGTCGAGCCGCTGAACCCGGTCAGCCTGATCGGCCATCTGGTCGAAGGGCTGCGTCGCCGGTTCAAGGCGGGGACCGCGCCCTTCACCGTCATTTCCTGCGATAACCTTGTCGATAACGGCCATAAGCTGGGCCGCGCCGTGGCGGCCCTGGCCGAACGGCAGGATGCGGCCCTGGCGGCCTGGATACGGGCGGAGGTCGCCTTTCCGCGCACAATGGTGGACAGCATCACGCCAGCCACCGACGATGCGCTGCGCACCCGCGTGGCCAGTGAAACCGGCCTGTCGGACAATTGGCCGATCCAGCGTGAACGCTTCACGCAATGGGTGATCGAGGACAAGTTCTGTAATGTCCGTCCGGATTTCGCGTCCATCGGCGTGACCCTTACCAGCGATGTCAGCGCCTATGACCGCGCCAAGCTGCGCCTCTTGAACGGGCCGCATTCAACGCTGGCCTATCTGGGCTCGCTGGCGGGGTATGAGACGGTGGCCGATGCCATGGGTGATGCGGATCTGGCCGGGTTCGTCCGCCGCCTGATGCTGGACGACATCCGCCCCACCCTGAACCAGGATGCGGGCATCGATTATCCCGCCTATATCGACGCCATCCTGGCCCGCTTTGCCAATCCCGGCATCCGGCATCTTCTGTCGCAGATCGCCTGGGACGGGTCGGCCAAGCTGCCCTTCCGCCTGTTCGGCACCATCGCAGAGCGGCTGGCCGCGGGGGCGGCGGTTGATAATCTGGCCCTGCCCGTGGCGGCCTGGATGCATTTCATCCGTGGCAAGGTGGCGGATGGGACCAAGCTGACCGACCCGCTTTCCGATGCGCTGCTGACCATCGGGCGGGCCTGCACCGGCGATGTGCACCGCGATGTCTGCGGCTTCTTCGCGCTGGAACAGGTATTCCCGGCGGCCCTGACCGGCAATGCCGCCTTCCGCACGGCCCTGGAACGCGCCTATGGCCTGCTGGATGGCGGGGTGAAAGCGGCGCTGCGGGGGATTTGAGGTTTTGAGGAAATCGGGGCCGGGATTGCACCGGCCCCGATCTGCATCAGGTTTCAGTCCCAGACATCGTCTCGGGCCGTTCCTGCAACTTCGCCGCTGCCTCCGCCAGTTCCTTGTACCGGCGGGCGGAGAAGGGGATGGAAATGATATAGACCAACCCCACCACCGACAGCGTCATCCAGGGCGCACTGACCAGGGCGGCGGCGGTCGCCCCCACGCCCAGCAGCACGAACACCACATAGCGCTGCGGAATGCGCAGCCCCTTCATGGAGAAGGTGGGAACGGCACTGATCATCAATCCCGCCACCGCCACGGTCCAGGGGGCGACGATCCAGGGGCTGTCGAACCAGCCCGGCCCCGCCTCCAAGGTCGCAATCAGCGGCAACAGTGCCAGGAACGCCCCCGCCGGGGCGGGCACGCCCGTGAAGTAATTATAGGCAAAGGCAGGTTTCTCTGCCGCCGCCCCCAGCATGGTGTTGAACCGCGCCAGACGCAGGGCCGCACAGACACCCATCAGCAGGGCCGCCATCCAGCCGACGGTACGGGCATCGTCCAGTGACCAGAGATAGAGGATCATGGCCGGGGCCACGCCAAAGCTTACCACGTCGGACAGGCTGTCCAGTTCCTCGCCAAACTTGCTCTGGGCGTTCAGCATGCGGGCGATGCGACCGTCCAGCATGTCGAACAGGGCGCCGACAGCGATGGCGATCACCGCCTCCTGCCATTTGCCCTCCATGGCGAATCGGATACCCGTCATGCCCGATGCCAGATTCAGCATCGTCAGCATGTTGGGCAGCAGCTTGTTGATCGACAGGCCCTTCAGGCGCGGCGGCCGCAGCCGCCGAACCCGGTGCCGGTGACCCGTGCGCGATGACGGGTTCTCCTCCGGCGGCATCAGCGGACCTCGCCCTCGCGCTGTTCATCGCTGCTGTTCAGATCGGCCAGGACCGTTTCGCCGGCGATCATCTTCTGACCCACCACGACCTGCGGATGCACGCCATCGGGCAGGTAGATGTCGCAGCGGCTGCCAAACCGGATCAGGCCATAGCGTTCACCGGCCTTCAGCGACTGACCGGGCGCCACCCACCAGATGATGCGGCGGGCGACCAGACCGGCGATCTGCACAAAGGCAATCTCGCGACCATCGGGCAGGCCCAGACGGATGGACATCCGCTCATTCTCTTCGCTGGCCTTGTCCAGGTCGGCGTTCAGGAACTTGCCGGGCTTGTACTCCGCCGCCTTGATCACGCCATCGGTGGGGCAGCGGTTCACATGCACGTCGAAGACGTTCAGGAACACGGAGATGCGGGTCAGCTTCTCCTCGCCCATGCCCAGCTCCGCCGGCGGGGCGACCTTGGTGATCAAGGTGACGCGGCCATCGGCGGGGGAGACGACCAAGCCCGGCTTGGTCGGCGTCACGCGGTCGGGATCGCGAAAGAAATAGACGCACCAGGCGGTCAGGACCAGCCCGATCCAGCCCAGCGCCGGGGACAGGGTGGCCAGCAGGGCCGAGACCACGGCGAACAGAGCGATAAAAGGCCAGCCGGCCTTATTGATCGGGACGATGACGGTTTTCAGCGCGGACATGTCTTTCGCGGCTACCCGCTAATGGTGGAACAAGCGGCCATACTAGACAGTCGGAACCCGGATTTGAAGCGCCATGGTCAAACCCTTGGGCCAAGGGCGATTTTTCCACACGATCGGGGTAAGTCGGCAGGTGCATTGACCGAAACGGGCGGGCAAGCGACAGTCGTCGCGGTTGCATTTCTCCAAGGAGTGGCCGTTGTCCCTCAGCATCGCGCGTTTTGCCGGCTTGGCCGCCCTGTTGCTGCTGGCCGGGTGCGGCACGCCGAAGCCGGCAGCCCTGGTGGAACGACCGCCCGATGCGCGCTTCGTGGCCAACCTGCCTGATGGCCCCATCACCCCGCCCGCCGAACCGGCGGAGGCAGCGGCGGCACTGGCAGAGGCAGACGCGCAATCCAAGGCCAGCAGCGATCCAGCCACACAGCTTGCCGTGTGGCAAAAGGCGGCAGCGGCGGGCAGTCCGGAGGGACGGTTCCGCTATGCCACCATGCTGTCCTTTGGCGCTGCCGGGCCTGACAAGGTGGGCGCAGGATTCGACATGCTGCTGGACCTGGCCAAAAAGGGGCATGGGCAGGCGGCCATGTCGCTCTGGCGACTGTCACGCATGTCCAATTCCGCCAACCTGAACCAGCATGCGCCCTATTGGTTCAACATCGCCCGCCGGTCGGGCGATGCCATGGCGGTGGAAGTCTATGACAAGCTGCTGGCCGACCACCGCGCCAAGGGCGAACTGCCGCCCGGAAGCGGCACCGGCGATTATTTCGACAGCGCCATCACCTTCTCCCAGCCGCTGGCCGGCAGCCATGAGGGTGTGCCGTTGGAATATAAGGTGGTTGGGGTACTCTATCCCGGCTGGAAGCGAGTGACGCAGTCTCTGTTCCAGCGCGACGGCAAAAGCTTTGACGTACTGGAATTGGAGAATGTCGAAGGGCAGCGGGTGAAGATTTATTTTGATATCACGGCATGGATGGGGGTGCCGGGGATGTAGCACGAATTAGCAAAGCTTAATCCGCGGAAACTCTGTGCCGTTAAGCCGCGGATTACGCTGGCGCTAATCCGCGCTACACAAGTCGCGGGGGTCCCGCTATAGCATCGCCTCATGCTCGACTTTCCCGCCCTTCCTATTGATGAAGCCCTGCCGGCCCTGCTGTCGGCGCTGAACAGTGGCACGACCGCCGTGCTGCAGGCACCGCCGGGCGCGGGCAAGACAACGCGGGTGCCGCTGGCTCTGCTGGACCAGTCCTGGGCTGCGGGCGGGCGCATCATCATGCTGGAACCCCGTCGTCTGGCCGCACGCGGTGCCGCGCGGCGGATGGCGCAGATGCTGGGGGAAGAGGTCGGGCAGACGGTCGGGTATCGCGTGCGCATGGATGCCCGCGTCTCGGCGGCCACCCGGATCGAGGTGGTGACAGAGGGGATTTTCCTGCGCCGTCTGCAATCCGATGCGTCGCTGGACGGCGTGGCTGCGGTGCTGTTTGACGAGTTCCATGAGCGCAGCCTGGACGCCGATTTGGCGCTGGCCTTTTGTCTGCAGACGCGCGAGTTGCTGCGCGATGATCTGCGGCTGGTGGTGATGTCGGCGACCTTGGATGGCGGGCCGGTGGCGGCCCTGCTGGGGGGCGCACCGCTGATCACGTCGCAGGGGCGCGCCTTTCCCGTGGAGACACGCTGGGTGGAGCCGGGGCCGACGGATCGCGCGGATGAGCATATGGCCCGTACGATCCGCCGCGCCCTGGCGGATGAGGATGGCTCCGTCCTGGCCTTCCTGCCCGGCAGCGGGGAGATCCGGCGGGTGGAAAGGCTGCTGGCCGACGGCCCCCTGCCTGCCAATATCCTGCTGACCCCGCTTTATGGCGATATGAGCCTGGAGGCCCAGGACATCGCCATCCGTCCGGCGCCGGCGGGTCAGCGCAAGGTGGTGCTGTCCACCAGTATCGCCGAAACCAGCCTGACCATTGAGGGCATCCGCATCGTCATCGATAGCGGCCTGTCGCGCCTGCAGCGGTTTGATCCGCGCAGCGGCATGGGACGGCTGGAAACCGTCAAATCATCGCGCGCATCCGCCGATCAGCGGCGGGGCCGGGCCGGGCGTCTGTCGGCGGGCGTCTGTTACCGGCTATGGTCGGAGGCCAGTGACCGCGCCCTGATCCCCTTCACCGCCGCCGAAATCACCCGCGCCGACCTGACGCCGCTGGCCCTGGAACTGGCGCAATGGGGCATTATCGATGCCGATGAGCTGTCCTGGCTGGACAGTCCGCCAGCGGCGACCTTGGCCCAGGCGCGCAAGCTGTTGCAACAGCTGGGTGCCATCGACGATGCCCTGCGCATTACGGCGCATGGTAAGGCCATGGCGGGGCTAGGCGTGCATCCGCGACTGGCGCATCTGGTGCTGCGCGGGAAGGAACTGGGCCGCACACGGCTGGCCTGCCGCATCGCGGCCTTGATCAGCGAGCGGGATATTCTGCGCGGCGGCGGGCGGCGGGATGCCGACCTGCGCACCCGACTGGAACATCTGGATGAACGCGGGCGTGGCGGCGATGTCGATCGTGGCGCCCTGCATCAGGCGCTGGATCAGGCGCGGCAGTTGGAAC
>JAEMSB010000391.1 GCA_016463045.1 Niveispirillum sp. | reverse complement strand
GGCGGAAACTATCCAGCAGGACAGGGAAGCGCCATTCAAGCACCTCGGGGTCGGTCAGGCGGCTGTTGGTCATGTGGGTATGCACGCCGTCGGTGCCGTCAAAGCCGGGCCCAGCGCCCGACCCGCCGCAGATCGTCTCGTAATACTGGTACGTCGCGTTGCCGAAGGTGAAGTTGTTCATGGTCCCCTGTGCGGCGGCCAGCACGCCCAGCGCGCCATAGAGCGCATTGGTCACGGCCTGACTGACCTCCACATTTCCGGCCACCACGGCGGCGGGATAGCGTGGGTTCAGCATGCTGCCCTCTGGAATGATGATCTCCAGCGGCTGCAAACAGCCATCATTCAGCGGGATGTCATCATCCACCAGGGTGCGGAAGACATAGAGGACGGCGGCGCGGACGATGGCCGAGGGCGCGTTGAAATTGCCGGGCTGCTGTTCAGAGGTGCCGGTAAAGTCGATGCGCGCCGACCGGGCGGCACGGTCGATGGAGACGGCGACGCGCACATGCGCCCCGCTATCCATTTCGAGATCGAAATGACCATCCTTCAGGACGCCGATCACCCGGCGCACCTGTTCCTCGGCATTGCGCTGAACATGGCTCATGTAGGAGGTGACCGTTTCGATCCCGAAAAGATCGACCATCTTCATCAATTCATCCCGCCCGCGCGCATTGGCGGCGATCTGGGCGCGCAGGTCGCCCAGATTCTGTTCGATATTGCGGGCGGGCCAGGGGCCGCTGGTCAGCAGGTCCACGACTTCGCGTTCCAGCAGGACGCCATCGCGGACCAGCAGGAAATTGTCGATCAGGATGCCTTCCTGATCGATATGGGTGCTGTCGGGCGGCATGGAGCCGGGCGTGATGCCGCCAATATCGGCCTGATGCCCCCGGCTGGCCACCCAAAACAGGATTTCCCTTCCGGCCTGATCAAAGACCGGCGTCACCACGGTCACGTCGGGCAGATGCGTGCCGCCGCGATAGGGGTTGTTCAGCATCACCGCATCGCCGGGGCGCAGGCTGTCGCGCCGCGCATTGATCACGGTGCGCACGCTGTCGCCCATCGACCCCAGATGGACCGGGATATGCGGGGCATTGGCGATCAGATTGCCGCCCGCATCGAACAGGGCACAGGAGAAATCAAGCCTTTCCTTGATATTCACCGAATGCGCCGTGTTCTCCAGCGCCAGACCCATCTGTTCGGCAATGGACATGAACAGGTTGTTGAACACTTCCAGCATCACGGGATCGGCATCGGTGCCCACGGCCACGCGGGCCGGCAACGGCACCACCCGGCGCAGGATCAGGCCGCGCCGCGCCGTCACCCGCGCCTGCCAGCCGGGTTCGACCAGCGTCGTTCCCGTCGCCTCGGTCAGGATGGCGGGACCATCGATGGCAACACCGGGGGCCAAGGCATCGCGGTCATGGACGGCCACCGCCCACTCCACACCCTCCATCCAGACGGGCACGGTGGCACGCGGCGACGGGGCGGCCACAGCGTCGGGTTCGGCCATCGTCTCTTCCGACAATTGCTCCCCACTGGCCGCCACGGCCTCCGCCGACAGGCTTTCCACCACCAGCGGGCGGTGGGGAACATCAAAGCCAAAGCGCTGGCGATGCTCGACCGCAAAGGCGGCACGCATCGCCCCCTCCTCCCCGAACGGGACTTCCAGTGTCGCATCGGTGCCCGCCACCTTGATGCGGGCCGTGTGGATCAGGCGGATACCGGCATCGTTGACCCCCTGTTCGCGCAGCTCCGCCGCCGCATCGGCACCCAGGATGTCCAGCACCGATGACAGCTCCGCCATCGCATCCGGCCCCAGGGTCAGCTCCACCGACCGGTCGCGCAAAGCCCCCAGATCGGCCAGGCCCATGCCATAGGCCGACAGCACGCCCGCGAACGGGTGCAGATAGACGCTGGTCATGCCCAACGCGTCGGCCACCAGACAGGCATGCTGCCCGCCCGCCCCACCGAAACAGTTCAGGGCATAGCGCGTGACATCGTATCCCCGCTGGACCGAGATATGCTTGATGGCGTTCGCCATGTTCTCCACAGCGATTTTCAGGAAGCCCTCGGCCAGTGCCTCTGCGCTCATGGGCCGGCCCGTGGCCGCCGCCACCTCCGCCGCCATCACCGTGAACTTCGCTCGCACCATTTCGGCGTCCAGCTTCTGATCGCCGTTCGCCCCAAAGACAGCGGGGAAGAAATCGGGATGCAGCTTGCCGACCATCACGTTGCAGTCGGTAACGGTGAGCGGCCCGCCCCGGCGATAGGCGGCGGGACCGGGATTGGACCCTGCCGATTCCGGCCCCACGCGCAGCCGCGCCCCATCGAACCGGCAGATGGACCCGCCACCTGCGGCAACCGTATGGATACGCAGCATGGGCACGCGCAGGCGAACCCCCGCCACTACCGTCTCCAGGCTACGTTCATAGGTGCCAGCATAGTGGGAGACATCGGTGCTTGTCCCGCCCATGTCGAAGCCGATGATACGGTCCAGCCCTTCTGCGGCGGCCGTCCGCACCGCACCGACGATCCCGCCGGCGGGCCCCGACAGGATGGCGTCGCGGCCTTGGAAGCGTACGGCCTCCGTCAGGCCGCCATTGGACTGCATGAAATAGAGCGGAATGCCGGGCAGCGCGTCGGCCACCTGCGCCACATAGCGGCGCAGGATGGGCGACAGATAGGCATCGGCCACGGTCGTGTCGCCGCGCCCCACCATCTTCATCAGGGGGCTGACCTGATGGCTGGCCGATACTTGCGTGAACCCGATCTCCCGCGCTAGATCGGCCACGGCTGCCTCATGCGCGGGATAGCGGTAGCCGTGCATGAAGATGATGGCACAGGCGCGGTAACCGGCGTCGAATGCCGCCTGCAAGCCCGTGCGCGCGGCGTCAAGGTCCAGGGGACGGCGCACAGTGCCGTCGGCCATCACCCGTTCCGGTACCTCCACCACGCTGGTGTAGAGCTGTTCGGGCAGTTCGATCCTGCGCGCGAATATCTTGGGCCGCGCCTGATAGCCGATGCGCAGCTGATCGCCCAGGCCGGCGGTGATGACCAGCAAGGTCTTCTCCCCCTTGCGTTCCAGCAGGGCGTTGGTGGCGACCGTCGTGCCCATACGCACGGCCTCCACCGCATCCGCCGGTACGGGTTCCCCCGGCGCCACGCCCAGCAGGTCGCGGATACCCTGCACCGCCGCATCGCGGTAGCGTTCGGGATTTTCCGACAGAAGCTTATGGGTCAGCAGGCGGCCATCCGGTCGGCGGGCCACGATGTCGGTGAAGGTGCCGCCCCGGTCGATCCAGAATTGCCAACGCCCAGCCGTCATACCGCACCTTCCGCACCGTCAAAACCCAAACGGCGCGGAGTGTGCCGGGAACCGGGGGTGGGCGTAAACCCCCGTAACGGATTGGTACCGCGAAGGCACCCTTCAGGGTGGCACCCCTGCCGCCCTTCCACTATCCTGCCCTCACCATCACTGTTCCAAGCCGCCCCATGAAAAGCCCGCCCAGCGTCCTCGGCATGTTGTTGATGTGGTTGATCGTATCGGTCGCCCTCACCATCATGGGGCCGTTTGGAACGATCCGCATTCCGTTCCAGGAACGCCTGCCCTATTGGCTGGGGCTGATGGCGGTCAGCTGCCTGAAATGGTGGGTCTGGTTCCGGCTTACCGGCCCGCTGGTTGGCTGGCGGGAACGCGACATGGCGCTGATGGGCGTTCTGTCGGTGTTCATTCTGCACCTGACCCTGCCGTTTGAGGTGCAGGTGGCCAACGGGTTCGTGGGCGCCCCAGCGCCAGCATATCTGCCGCTTTATGGGACCGCGGTGGCCCTGGGCCTGATCATCTGTGTCGGGATCGAGGCGGTACGATGGGGCATGCGCCGGCATCAGATGACCGGCACGCCGGAGATGGCGGCGGGTGCGACCGTTGAAACGGCAGAGATGGCAGTGACAGCACCAGCTCTGCCCATTGATCCGCCCAGCGGCGGTTTGCTGCTACGGGCCGGGGTGACCGACCCGGCACAGGTGATGGCGGTGGAGGCAGAGGATCATTATCTGCGCCTGCATCTGAGCGATGGGCGAAAGCCGCTGGTGCTTTACCGGCTGCGCGACGCACTGGCCGAACTCTCGCCGCTGGATGGCGAACAGGTGCATCGCGGCTACTGGGTCGCGGGCCGGGCCGTGCGCGGGCTGGAACGCCGCGATGGCCGCAAATGGGCGCTGCGTCTGGAGGGCGGCCTGCTGGTGCCCGTCAGCGCCACCTTCATGCCGATGGTGCGCAAACGCGGCTGGCAGGAATTGAGCCCGGCCCTGGAACGCTGAACAGAGAGGGGAAACGGGGGCATGATGGGATTTTACAGAACCGTGCGGTCAGGAATGACCCGCACGGCGCTCGGCCTCCTGCTTCTGGCGGCGTCACTTCTATCCCCCGCCCTGGCCCATGCCCCGCCGGGCGCCATGGAACGGCCCTTTGCCCCGGCGGAAAAGGGCGCGCGGGTGATCTATGCCGGTGTCACCCTGATCGACGGGCGTGGCGGGCCGGCACAGCCCGGCATGGCGGTGATCACAGACGGGGAGCGGATTGTAAAGGTCCTGCCCCTTGCGCAACTGGACGAGGCCAGCCGCACGGGCGCCACCCTGATCGACCTGACCGGCCAATATCTGATCCCCGGCCTGATCGACAGCCATCAGCATATGGCGACACCGCCCAACCGGGTGCAGGCGGAAGCCCAGATGCGCCGCGATGTCTTTGGCGGCGTCACGGCGGTGCGCGACATGGCCGACGATTTGCGCGCCATCAACGAATATG
>JAEMSB010000022.1:12071-18317 GCA_016463045.1 Niveispirillum sp. | reverse complement strand
GTCGTGCAGGACCTGATCGCTGGCGGGCACGGGCAGACCCAGAAAATCCGCCCCGTCGCGCAGACGCTTCAGATGGGCATCCAGGCGGAGTGGCACGCCTGCCTTCACGGCGATGGTCTCAAACAAGCCATCGCCCAGGGTCAGTCCGCGATCATGGGCCAGCAGGGCCGGCTTGTCGGCGGCGACGAAATCCCCGTTCAGCCAGATGACGCTCATGCTGCCCGCTCCCCCGCCTCATCCACTGCGATGGCGGGGGGCCAGGCCATGGCCGGGTCAAGGGCGGTCAGGATGGCTTTGGCCTTGGTCAGGCTTTCCTGATACTCCGCCTCCGGCTCGCTATCGGCCACGATGCCGCCGCCGGCCTGTACCTGTACCTTGTCGCCCGATATGGCGGCGGTGCGGATGATGATGGAACTGTCCATGGCACCATCCCAGCCGATCCACATCACCGATCCGCAATAAGGGCCGCGCCGGGCGGGCTCTAGCTCATGGATGATCTGCATGGCGCGGATCTTGGGCGCGCCGGTGATCGACCCGCCGGGAAAGCTGGCGCGCAGCAGGTCGACGGGGCCCAGGCCGGGTTTCAACTGTCCCGTGACTACAGACGTCAGGTGATGGACGGTGCGGTAGCTTTCCAGGCCCCACAGGCTGGGTACCTTCACCGACCCGATTTGCGCCACGCGTGAAAGGTCGTTGCGCAGCAGATCGACGATCATCAGGTTTTCCGCCCGATCCTTCTCCGACGACAGCAGTTCCGCGGCCAGTTCGGCATCGCGCGTGGCGTCGGCATGGCGGGGGCGGGTGCCCTTGATGGGCCGCGTCTCAATAGCGCCCTCGGCGGATAGCGACAGAAACCGTTCCGGCGACCCCGACGCAATGGCCCGACCGTGACCTAAGTTCAGGAACGCGGAGAATGGGGCCGATGTGCGCGGGCGCAGGCGGCGATAGGCATCCCAGGGTGTGACGCCGGGGCGCAGACGGCCCAGGAAGCGCTGGGTCATGTTGGCCTGATAGATGTCGCCGGCCCGGATATACTCCAGGATGCGCGCCACCCGGTCGCGATAGGTGGCGGGTGATAGCTCCGCCTCCCACCCTGGCCGTCGCAGCAGGCCGTCGCCATTGTCGCGGGAAAGCGGCGGGGCGCTGGCCAGCCGGTCATGGAGCGACTGTGCCAGTTCCTTGGCCCGGTCGGGCCGGCGGGCCGGATCGGATTCGCGTTCCCCGCCGGAGATGACCCAGGCCCTGTCCTGCGCATGGTCGATAACGGCGACAGTGTCGTACAGGCCGAAGGCCATGTCGGGAAGGTCGATGCCGGTCTCCTGCGGCACGGGCAGTCGCTCCAGATACCGGCCCAACTCATAGCCCATGACACCCACGGCACCGCCGGTGAAGGGGGGCAGGCCCGTGGGCATGACCCGAGCGAAGGGGCGGATTGCCTGTTCCAGGGCCGTGAACGGGTCGAGAGACAGCCGGGTGCCGTCCTGCGTCACCGTCCCGTCGCCCGCCACTTCGATCCAGGAGAACGGATCGGCTGCCAGGATGGAGTAACGCGCGCGGCCCCCATCTGCCGCTCCGCCATCCAGCAGCACGGCCCCCTTCCGCCCCGCCAGCACCGCAAACGCGGCCAGCGGGTCGGGCAGGGTCAGGGGCAGAACATTAAGTGCGGCGCGGCTGATCATGTGCGGGACCATAACCGGGGCGGGCGGGTTCAACAATGGCCCGCTTTCGCACACCAACCCCTGGCATCATGCCCCGCCCAACCCATATCCCATTGGCGTTCCTTCTCGCGCCCTGGGTGCGGGGCGGGGAACTTCATCGTAACGGGGTTGTTTCACCTCTGGCCGTGCGGCTGCCTTCGCGGTTAGTGTGGGCGGGTTCGGTATCAATCGGAACGGGTCATGCGGATCATCCTGCGCGTTTTCGCCATCATTGGCTTCCTGTCTGTCCTTCTCGTCGCCGGTGCCATCGGCCTCGGTGTGCATCTGGCCAACCGGCAGCCCAAGCTGCCCGACAACATCGTTCTTGAACTGGACCTGGAAAAGCCGCTGGCCGAGGCCCCGGCGAACAGCCCGGTCGCAGGCCTGCTGGGCGATCACCGCGCCACGGTGGAGCAGGTGGTACGCACCCTTAACCGGGCGTCCAAGGACCCGCGCGTCAAGGGCATCATCGCCCGCACCGGCAATGGCGTGCATTCCTTCGCGGTGACGCAGGAGCTGCGCGACAGTATCGCCAAGCTGCGCAAGGAAGGCCGTTTTGCCATCGTCCACGCCGAAAGCTTTGGCGAGATGGGCAATGGCATGCAGCCCTACTATCTTGCCACCGCGTTCGAGCAGGTGTGGATGCAGCCGATGGGCGACATGGCCATCACCGGCATGCAGGCGGAACTGACCTTCCTGCGCGGCACGCTGGACAAGCTGAAGGTGGAGCCGCAGTTCCGCAAGCGCGAGGAATACAAGTCCTTCGCCGAGCAATATACGGAAACCGGCCCGACCCCGGCCAACCGCGAAGCCATCGACAGCCTGATCGGCGATCTGTTCAACCAGTGGGTGACCGATGTGGCGCTGGCCCGTGGCATCAATGATGCCGCCGTGCGCGCCGCCGTGGACAAGGCCCCGCTGATGGACAAGGAGGCGCTGGACGCCAAGCTGGTCGACAAGCTGGCCTATTGGGACGAGGCGGTGGATTGGGCCATCGAGAAGGCCAAGGGTGCCGATGGCGCAGGGGCCAAGCCGGAACTGGTCAGCCTGCAGGATTATAACCGCGCCCCGCCGGAAGGGATCGACATGTCGATCACCGATGCGCCGCTGGTGGCCATGATCGTCGGTGACGGCGCCATCATGCGCGGGGACAGCCAGGCCGATCCTTTGTCGGGTGACGAAAGCTTTGGTGCGGCCACCATTGCCGCCGCCTTTGACCAAGCCATTGAAGATGACAATGTGAAGGCCATCCTGTTCCGTGTGAACAGCCCTGGCGGCAGCGCCGTCGCGTCGGAGGTGGTGCGCCGCAAGGTGCTGAAGGCCAAGGCCAAGGGCAAGCCGGTCATCGTGTCGATGGGCGCCGTTGCGGCATCGGGCGGTTACTGGGTCTCCATGGGGGCTGACCGCATCGTGGCCGAACCCGGCACCATCACCGGTTCCATCGGCGTGATCGCCGGCAAGATGGTGGTGCGCGGCCTGACCGATTGGGCCGGTATCAATGTCGAACCGATCAGCCGCGGTGCCAATGCCGGCATGTGGTCCTCCAACACGCCGTTCAGCGAGACCCAGGAAGCCCGCCTCAACGCCTTCCTAGACAGCACCTATGCCGCCTTTACCCAGGGTGTGGCCGAAGGGCGCAACCTGCCGCTGGACAAGGTGAAGGAGATTGCCAAGGGCCGTGTCTATACGGGGCGTCAGGCCAAGGAACTGGGCCTTGTGGATGCGCTGGGCGGTTATGCCACCGCCATGGGCGAGGTGCGCAAGGCGCTGAAGCTGGCCGAGGATGCGCCCGTGCGCGCGATTACCCTGCCGCACAAGCGCTCGCAGTTCGACTTCATTATGGAACTGCTGTCGGGTGACGCGCGCGCGGCGGTCAGCGATGCCGTGACGGCAGAAGTGGCCGATCGTACCCTTGCCCCGTTCCGCCCCGCCCTGTCCACCCTGGCCCCCTATCTGAAGGCGGACCAGGACATGGTGGTGCTGATGCCGGCCATGGTGCGGCACGGGTTCTGATCACGGTACCTGCTTGTTAAGGCAAGGCCCGCCATGGTTCACGCCATGGCGGGCCTTGTCATTTTCAGTGGCCAGCCAGCATGGCGACAGCGCCGATTGCCAGAAGAACCGCCATGGTGCGGTTGAAAAGGCGCATCCGGTCCGCCGTGCCGATGACACGTGACGCCCAGGTGCCGGCATAGGCCCACAGCGCGATGGACGCGTAGCAGATGATGAAATAGAGGCCGGCGAAGACCAGGACGCTGATCATGCCGTCCTGCAAGCCATAGGCGCCCATGCCGGCCACCGCCGCGATCCAGGCCTTGGGGTTCAGCCATTGCAGGCTGGCCCCGGCCCAGAGCGAGGGTGCCACCGGCACCTCACCCGCCGCCATGCCGCCAGCGGCCCGCCAGAGGCGCAAGGCCAGATAGAACAGGAACCCGGTTCCCGCCACCCGCATCGCCATGTCCAGCATGGGCAGCCGCGCCACCGCCTCCGCCATGCCGAGACCGGCCAGCAACAGCAGGGCCGTGAAGCCGACCGTGGCGCCGGTGACGAAGCCCAGGCTACGCCGGAACCCGTGCTGCACGCCGCTGGCCAGCGCCATGCTGTTGACGGGGCCAGGCGTGATGGAGGCGACAAGCGCGAAGCTGGCCATGGCCAGCAGCAGGGTGCTGCTCATGCCCGCCCCCGTTTGTCGATAATGGCGGGGCGGCATTGTCTATCGTCAAAGGAACGGGTCACGGGTGGCATCTCCGGGGCTGTTTGCCCGTTTATCGCCACCCGGCCCGATCCCGTATTGAAGGAAATTGACCTGAGGAAGGTTTAGAACTTCGCCCCCAATGTCACGCCCCATTCACGCGGGCGGCCATAGGAGGCCTCGGCCAGACCGAAGGCGGCGCTGGCATTGCCCGACACGAAATAGCGCCGGTCGGTCAGGTTGGTGGCGAACAGGGCCAGGGTCCAGCTGTCATCCGGCGAGGTATAGGTCAGGCGGCTGTTGACGATGCCATAGCCGGACTGTGCCACCAGTTCGGTATTGGCCACGTCATTATAGAACTTGGAATAGGCCGACAGATCGCCGCGCAGGCTGAGCGTGCTGCCATCACCCATGGCGTAGGTATATTGCAGGCCCGTGCTGACCGTCCATTTCGGGGTCTTCACGAACTTTGCCGCCTTGGTGATGGGCAGGATCTGCGTGGGGCCCAGGCCGGTCCCGACTTCGTCATATTTGGCGTCGGTGTAGCCGACGGCCAGATCGAAATCGAGGCCCTTGGCCGGCTTGGCCCGCACCTCCAGCTCCGCCCCCTTGATGGTGCCCTTCGCGGCATTGGCCACGAAATTGCGGGGCGTCTGGTTCACGGTCAGCTGGATATTGTCATACTTGCTGAGATATCCCGCGACATTGACGATCAGGCGATTGTCCAGCCAGCCCGTCTTGGCCCCGACCTCATAGGTCCAGATGGTTTCCGGCTCATACTGCGTCACTTCCGAGGCATCAGCCAGCGGGCGGGCATTGTAGCCGCCGCTCTTGAAGCCCTTGCCGGCGGAGGCGTAGAGCATCGCGTCGTCGCTGGCCTTGTATTCCAGGCCGAGCTTCGGCGTGAAGGCGTTCCAGTCACCCGACCGCTGCACGTCGGTGAAGACCACCTGATCGCGCTGACGGCGGTTGAAGACGGAAATCCACTTCTTGTCACGGTTCCAGCGGGCGCCGGCGGTGACCGACAGATCGTCCGTCAGCTTGAAATTGCCCTGGCCGAACACCGCGTAGGAGGTGTTGTCGATACGGTTCAGGATCAATGTGGCGGGCGACAGTGGCGGCCCCAGCGGCGGCCACAGGCCCATGGCCAGATCGGCGCGGGCATTGTCGGTGCCTTCCTCGGTGAAGTAATAGACGCCGCCCACCCAGGTGAAACGGCCATCCATGCCATCGCCGCTCAACTGGAATTCCTGGCTGAACTGCCACTGGTCATCGTCGTTGAACGTCTCGCGATAGGTGAAGGGCGTATTGTCGCCGTCGCGGGCGAATGTGGCCTGCAGCTCACGATAGGCCGTGATGCTTTTGGCTTCCACAGTGCCCAGGTTCCAGGTCAGGGTGCCGGCCAGACCCCAGAGGTCCAGATCATTGACATTGGGGCCGGTACCCCAGGTGGTGAAGGGGCTGTCGGTGAGGAAGGAGCTGTTCAGCGTCTTCTGACCGTTGGGCGCGGTGACGCCGCGTGTCGGGGCCACAAGGTTGTTGTAGTTCACCAGGAAGGGCACGCCCGTCAGGCCCGGCGCAGGCGCGATGGCCAGCAGCTTGTTGGGGGCGGAATGTTCGCGGGCCCGCGTAACATCGCCAACCAGATGAAAATCGATATCTTCCGTAACATTCGTCGTGATCTGCAACCGTGCACTGTCGGCATTGCGGTCGCCCATGTCCTGTCCGTCGGACAGGCGCTTGGCATAGCCATCGCGGTTCAGTGAGGAAACCGACAGGCGGGTCAGCACCTTGCCATCGGCCAGGGGCACATTCACCACGCCCTTCACATCCAGCCGGTCAAAGCGGCCCGTGGTC
>JAEMSB010000022.1:0-12061 GCA_016463045.1 Niveispirillum sp. | reverse complement strand
GGTCAGTTCCACCCGGCCCGACAGGTCATCCGTGGGCCGCTGCGTGCTGATCAGGACGGCGCCGCCGATGGTGTTCTTGCCGAACAGGGTGCCCTGCGGCCCGCGCAATACCTCCACGCTGGCCAGATCCACCGCATCCATGATGCCGCCGATGGAGCGGGCATAATAGACGCCATCGACATAAAAGCCGACGCCGGGATCGCTAAAGATCGCGAAGTCGTTCTGGCCGATGCCGCGAATGAAGACGGTGGCGTTGTAATTGCCCCCCGACAGGGCGGCGGCACCGTCAAAGCGGATGTTCGGCGTGAACCGGGCGATATTGTCCAGCGTCTCCACGCTGCGTGCTTCCAGCGCCTCCGCCGTGAAGGCCGTGACGGCCACGGGCGTGTCCTGCAACGCTTCCGACCGGCGCCGCGCCGTCACCACGATCTCTTCCAGCGTCGCGCCGTCATTCTGGGCCGGGGCCGTCTGGGCGGCGACCGGGGCCGCCATGGCCAGCATCAGGCCGGTGGACAGCAGCAGACGATGGATGGAGCGGGCGCGCAAATCCCCCTTCGCCGGGCACGCCCGGCGTTCCGCGATAGACATGAAGTTCCTCCCTTGGAAGCTTTTATGTTTGCTTGGGCGTGGCTGTTGGCACGTTTTCAGCCATCGTATATTCGCATAATGATTATGCAATATTACATTTCGCTGCGCAAGGGATAATGTTGGTCCGATATAGTCCAGCGGGTGTGCTGGTTTTGGGGATGTTCAGCTAATTGAAAATATAAACCGTTGTATTTGTCTACTGAATTTCGGGGACTTCCAGCCGTAGGTCAGGTCGAGCCGCAGGCGAGCCCTGACGCTGATCGCGCCTTTATCTGTCAGGGCTCAGGGCTTTGCCCTTCGACCTGACCTACATATCAGTCCCGGTATTTCCGCCCGGCTTTTGCATGATCCTTGGCGCGGAAGGTGACGGCGGTGAATTCCGGGGGTTTGCGGACCACCCATTGGATGAAGGCGGCGATGTCGGGATGGGCGCGCAAGGACTCCAGCGTGGTGTAGCCGCGCGCCAGTTCCTTTTCCGACAGTTCGGCATGGATTTTCCGGTGGCAGACGCGGTGCAGCGGCACCGTTTCCTTGCCACCCTGGCTGCGGGGCAGCAGGTGGTGTTCCTCCACGCTGGGCCCCGCGATCAGGGGCCGGCCGCACAGGCCGCAATCGCCCAGGACCTTGCCCGCCGGTGCGGTACGCACGGGCAGGGCCAGATCCGGGGGCAATGGCTTCAGGCGTGTCACGGCCAGCCTCGCATGGTCAGATCACGTCCCCCTTGGTGATGCGGGCCAGCCGTTCATTGACGGCCTGCCAGTTCACCAGATTCCACCAGGCCGCCAGATAGTCGGCCCGGCGGTTCTGATATTTAAGATAATAGGCATGTTCCCAGACGTCATTGCCCATCAGGACGGGCTTGCCCTCCATCAGGGGCGTATCCTGGTTGGGCTTCGCCTGGATCAGCAATTTGCCGTCGCTGCCTAGCGTCACGAACACCCAGCCGGACCCGAACTGTTTGGCGCCGGCCTCATTGAAGGCCTTCTTGAACGCATCAAATCCGCCGAAACTGCCATCGATGGCCTTGGCGACAGCGCCAGTGGGGGCGCCGCCGGCACCCGGTCCCATGATCGACCAGAACATGGAATGGTTGGCATGGCCGCCGCCATTATTGCGCACGGCGGTACGCACCGCGTCGGGCAGGTCCGGCAACTTGGCCAGCAGGTCGGTCAGGGGCAGTTTCTGCAACTGCCCGTAATCGGCCAATGCGTTGTTCAGGTTGGTGACATAGGCCTGATGATGCTTGCCATGGTGGATTTCCATGGTCTGGGCATCGATATGCGGCTCCAGCCCAGCCGGGGCATAGGACAGGGCCGGCAGCGTGTAGGGGGAGGGACCCTGTGCCATTGCGGGGCCGGCGCCTGCCATGCCCGCCACACCGGCGGCAAGGCCGGTGACCAGGACCTGCCGGCGGTCCAGGGTGATACCCTGTCCCTGCGGGGCTTTCACAAAACGCGTCATGGTCTGATCCTTCCATTCGTGGTTTGGTGATGCGCCGGGCGACCGCCCTCGCCTATACAGCGGGGGGCGACCCTGGACCCTCCTTCCACGCAATGCAATTCAGATGACCCGCATCATCCTGTTGAATAAGCCATTCGACCTATTGTGCCAGTTCACCGACGAAGGTACCGGTGCACGTACCCTGGCCGAATGCGTCGACGTGCCCGGCGTCTATCCGGCGGGCCGGCTGGACCGTGACAGCGAGGGGCTGGTGGTGCTGACCGATGATGGCGGCCTGATCGCCCGCATCAGCCAGCCGCGCCATAAATGGCCCAAAACCTATTGCGTGCAGGTGGAGGGCGTGCCGACCGACGAGGCCCTGGCCGCCCTGCGCCAGGGCGTGACCCTGAAGGATGGGCCGACCCTGCCGGCAGAGGTGCGGCGGATCGAGGAGCCGTCCTGGCTGTGGCCCCGCACGCCGCCGGTCCGGTTCCGGCAGTCGATCCCGACGAGTTGGATCGAGATCGTTCTGCGCGAGGGCAGGAACCGGCAGGTGCGGCGTATGACGGCGGCGGTGGGTTTCCCGACCCTGCGTCTGATTCGCCGCGCCGTCGGCGACTGGACCCTGGACGGATTGGAGCCGGGTCAGTGGCGGGAGGTTAGCATCGGGTCCATAGCTGCCGCACCGCGTCCACCAACGCGGCGGCCCCCTGCAGGAAAGCCACGGCAGCCCGGTTGATCATCGCGATCTCCCCCCGGTAAATCTGCTTCAGGGCGCCGCGCATGCTGCCGATGCCGCCCTCGGCCAGGACATGGAAGCGTCGGGCGCTGATCAGCCAGATGGGGCTGAACAGCCAGGAGAGCGCGATGACCGTCACCGCCATCTGCTGCGCGTCGCGGTCAATGACGCCGATGGACAGGCCGGCGGCGGCCAGAACAAAGCTGAATTCCCCCAGGCTGCCCATGATGACGCCAGCGGGAAAGGCCCGCTCCCACGGTTCGCCCAGCAGATGCAGGGTGCCGACATTGATGGCCGATTTCACCGCCGTCACCGCGAACAGCAGCAACAGCACCTCCCCCAGATGTGACCAGACAAAGGAGAGGTCGATCATCAGACCGATGGACAGGAAAAACACCACGATCAGCACCGACTGGATCGGGTGGGTGGCGCGCAGGGCCTGGGCCCGCCCATCGGAATTGCCCAGCATGAACCCGGCGACAAAGGCGCCGAACGCCGCCGACAGGCCGATGACGCCGGTCGCCGCCGCCATGGTGAAGCAGAAGGCCAGTGCCGCCAGCGGAATGACCTCATGGTTGCGCTTGAACCACTCGCCATAAGGAACGCTCAGCCGTTCCCGGCGCGACAGGAACCAGACCAGCCCGCCCAGGGCCGTCATGGCGGCGGCCAGCTTGACGAACACGCCCGCCGACAGGCCGGTCCCACTGCCCATGCCATTGGTGATCAGCAGCAGCGGCACAAAGGCCAGATCCTGGGCGATCAGCACACCGACGGTAACGCGGCCCGTCTCCGTCTTCAGCTCGCCTACATCCTCCAGCATCTTGATGGCCACCGCCGTGCCCGACAGGGCCATGACGAAGCCCATGACGATGGCGCGCGGCCAGGGCCAGCCCAGCAGCAGGCCAGCAAAGCCGGTGACCAACAGCGACAGGCCGATCTGACAGGCGACCGCCGCCAGCGCCACCTTCCACACGGCCTGGAACGCCTTCACCGACAGTTCCATGCCGACCAGAAACAGCAGCATCAGCACGCCCAGCTCCGCCAGTGCGCTGATGCTTTCGGATGGGGAGACAAGGCCGAAACCGCCCGGCCCCAGAACGATGCCCGCCACGATATAGCCGACGATGGCCGGCTGTTTCAGCCGCGACAAGGCCAGCCCGCACAGCAGGGCGACGGACATGACGATGGCGATGCCGGTCAGATCGAAATGATGCTGCAAGGGTTTTTCCCGGTCTCCGGTTGGTCAGGGCACCGGCATAGTTTCCCAACCATGGCGCTGCATCGCAACCACCAATCACCGCAGACAGATCCAATCGTCACAGCTCGCAAAGGATCGCCCCGCAGGGCCGGGGGATGGGTTTCCCGGTTGCCTGCGGGGCGGCTCGTCACCCATGCCATGCACGGGTGACGGTCGGATCAGCAGCCGTTGGTGACAACCGCACCGGGCTTGCTGGGCGTGGACAGGGACCAGAGATGGCCGTAGGGGTCACGGACCTGACCGTAACGGTCGCCCCAGAACATGTCGGCGGGCTTCATCGCCTCTGTGGCGCCCGCGGCCACGGCCTGGGCGAAGGCGGCGTCGATATCGGGGACCGCCATGTGCAGGGTCACGGGCGCGTGCTTGGGATATTCGGTGGGTGTGCCGCCGCGATATTCGGGGAAATCATCGCACATCATGATGGTGCCGCCATTGATGATCATCTGGGCATGCAGCAGCCGCTTGCCATCTTCCGCCGGCATTTCCATGACCTTGGTGGCGCCGAAGGCCTTGATATAGAAATCAATGGCTTCACGCGCGCCATTGACCACCAGATGGGGGATGACGCCAGCGATGTTATGGGCGTATTCGGGCTTGTCGGTCATGGGCTCCTCCATGGGTTGCTAAAGGGATGATAGCCCAAGGACGAACCACCCCCGCCCGTTCCGACAGGGTCCCTGAAAAAATTCACGGACCCTGCAGACCGTCCAGAATCTGGCGGATATGGGCGGCTTCCGCCGGGCTGTGGGCCAGCGCGATGGCGCGGCCAAAGGCATCGCGTGCCTCTGCGTTCCGGCCCAGCTGTTTCAGCAGCCCGCCGCGCAGCCCGTGGAAATGGAAATATCCCGACAGCCGGTCGCCCAGCGGTTCCACCATGGCCAGGGCCGCCGCCGCTCCGCGCGCCTTTGATACCGCGACGGCGCGGTTCAGGGTGATGACGGGGGAGGGGGACAGGGTTTCCAGCCCACCATAAAGCAGGTCGATCTGTGCCCAGTCGGTGTCGGCGGGGGTTGCGGCACGCGCATGCAAGGCGGCGATGGCGGCCTGTATCTGATAGGGGCCGGAAAGGCGGTGGCGCACGGCCTTGTCCAGCAGGGCCAGCCCCTCATTGATGGAAGCGCGGTGCCACAGGGTGCGGTCCTGATCTTCCAGCAGGATGACCGATCCATCGGCAGCGAAGCGGGCGGGGCGGCGGGCATGCTGCAACAGCATCAGGGCCAGCAGCCCCATCACCTCCGGCTCCGCCGGGAACAGGCGCAACAGCAGGCGGCCCAGGCGGATCGCCTCCTCACACAGGGGGGCACGGGCCGGCTGTTCGTCGGCACTGGCGGAATAGCCCTCGTTGAAGACCAGATAGACCATGGCGGCCACAGGCCCCAGCCGTTCCGGACGGTCAGCCGCGCCCGGCGCCTCAAACGCGACCGGGTTGGTGGCGATGCGGGCCTTGGCGCGGGTGATGCGCTGTTCCATGGCGCTGTCGCCCACCAGGAAGGCGCGGGCAATCTGCTTCACCGACAGGCCCGACACGATGCGCAGCGCCAGCGCGATCTGCTGTGTGGCCGGCAGGTCCGGATGGCAGCAGATGAACAAGAGGCGCAGGACATCGTCGCGGTAATCCGCCTCATCCAGCCGCCCCACCATCTCCGCCTCCCGGTCCGACAGGTCGGACAAAGGCGCGTCATCGTCGGGCAGGGCGACATGGCGGGACCGCACGCGGGTCTGGTCGATGCCGGCATTGCGGCCCACCATGATCAGCCAGGCAGCACTGTCGCGCGGCGGCCCGTTCTTTGGCCAGGAAGACAGGGCGCGCAACGCGGCTTCCTGAAACGCCTCCTCCGCCAGATCCAGATCGCGGAAATAGCGCAGCAGCGCCCCCACCGCCTGGGGCCGGGCCGCCGCCAGGGCGGCGTTGATCCAGCCTGTGTCCGTGGTCATGGCGACAGCGGCCCCCCCGGCATGAACAGGGCCACGGGCCGGATTTCATAACAGCCCTTGCCCGGATTGGCGGCGGCCAGTTCCCGCGCCTTGTCCAACGCCTCTTCCAGCCCCTCGCAATCGACGATGTAGAAGCCCAGAAGCTGTTCCTTGGTCTCCGCAAACGGACCGTCCAGGATCAGCGGCTCCTCCTTGCCCTTGCGCAGGGTGGCGGCGGCGGTCGTCGGCATCAGCCGGGCGACGGGGCCCAGCTTGCCCTTGTCCGCCCAGCCCTGCTGCACCTTGCCCAGCCGGTCCATGACGATGGCATCTTCTTCCGGCGTCCAGGCCCCGACATAGTCTTCCTCATTATAGCACAGAATGGCGTACAGCATGATCGGGCCTCCCTTCATTCCATAGGACGGGGGAGTATGCCGCGTGCCGACACCGGATTTCAGAAAAATTCACCACCGGCACCGTCACCGACGGGCGGATAGGCCTGACATCGACGCTTCACCCCCCGAACCATCGGGCCTGATGGTTTTGTCAGGGCCGGCACGATCGGTCCTGGCGACAATCATAAACGGGTAAGGCCATGATCCAGGAAGCGATGTTCAAATCCCTCAGTCGACGGTCGATCTTTTCCGGCCTGGCCGGGATGGGTGCCATGGCCGCGTCGGTGCCGGCCTTCGGCGCGCCGCCGTTGACCAAGGGCAATCTGCGTCCCCTGGATGTGATGGACCCGAAAGAGAACTTGTACGGGTTCGGCAAGATGTGGGGCACGCTGGGGCCGAAGGCTGTCCTGTCGGGCTATCAGGGGGTGCAGTACGCCATTGTCGGCGATAAGCGGGCGGTACCGCTGTTCGGCTATTGCGGGTTTGGCAATAACCGCAACATCGTGCAGCCGGATGGGTCGCTGAAGGTTCTGGGCAAGGAGTGCGGCTATTTCACCGATCTGGCGACGGGTGAGATCATCGACCATTGGGACAATCCCTGGACCGGGGAGCGGGTGGAGGTCTTCCCCTTCCTGAATGATCGCTGGCGCGGCACCCTGACCCTGGAACAGAAAATATTCCGGGTGGGCGACAGTGAGACGGTCAATAATGACATGGGCGCCAAGGGGAGCACCAAGGGCCAGAAGGGCAAACCCTTCCTGCTGCCCTGGCAGCGCATCGGCGACCAGTATCTGTTGAGCTGGGATTACGCCCATGAATATACCAACCCGGTGACGCCCGAAGGCTGGCCCAAGGCGTCCACGGGCCGCCGCGTCAACCCATCCGAACATTTCACCATCTTCACGCCGACGGCGGAGATTGACGATCGGTCGCTGCCGTCGGCCCGCTTCACCGCCGGCGTCATGCGACAGGCCACCTGGTGGCCCTGGATGCGTATGGGGCAGAGCGGGGTGCATGGCGTGCTGATGGGCCGCATGCACAGTTACAAGATCACCGGCACCGTCGAGGATATCCCCAAAGCTGTCTTGAAGCGGGTGGAACGCGACCGGCCCGATCTTCTGGAGGAACCGACCGACGGCCCGGATGAGGGCGTGCGCGGCACCCTGGAGGCCTATGCCGAGGATGTGCCGCCGGAGGTGCCGGGCTATGTCTCGCCGTTGGCTGAAAAGCGCAAGGCGCAAAAGGGTTGAGGGGCGTGGGCGGCGTCGCGTGACGCCGTCCTTCGTCTGTCGCCGGCCCTTGCACACCACCCCTGTCCGCCCCTGGCCCGCAGGGTCATTGCCTTCCGCCCCCCATCACCCTATCTTGCGCCGCAAATCTCTATCCTGGTGCGCGCCTGTCCATGACCGACCTGTCGAAGATCCGTAACTTCTCCATCATCGCCCATATCGACCATGGCAAGTCGACGCTGGCCGACCGTCTGATCGAATTCTGCGGCGCCATTGAGGCGCGGGACATGAAGGCGCAGTTGCTCGACAATATGGATATCGAGCGGGAGCGCGGGATCACCATCAAGGCGCAGACCGTGCGCCTGGAGTACAAGGCCAAGGATGGTGAGACCTATCAGTTGAACCTGATGGACACGCCGGGCCATGTCGACTTCGCCTATGAGGTCTCGCGCTCGCTGGCGGCCTGTGAAGGCTCGCTGCTGGTGGTGGACGCGTCCCAGGGGGTGGAGGCGCAGACGCTGGCCAATGTCTATCAGGCGCTGGATGCCAATCATGAGATCGTGCCCATCCTGAACAAGGTGGACCTGCCGGCCGCCGATGTGCCGCGCGTCAAGGCGCAGATTGAGGATGTGATCGGGCTGGATGCGTCGGACGCGGTGGAAATCTCTGCTAAGACGGGCCTGAATATCGAAGGCGTGCTGGAAGCCATCGTCACCCGCCTGCCGCCGCCCAAGGGCGACAAGGACGCACCGCTGCAGGCCCTGATCGTCGATAGCTGGTACGATGCCTATCTGGGCGTCGTCATTCTGGTCCGCGTGGTCAATGGCGAGTTGAAGCTGGGCCAGAAGGTGCGCTTCATGGCCACGGGCGCCACGCGCGAGCTGGACCGGGTGGGTATCTTCACGCCCAAGAAGATCGCCCTGGAGAAGCTGGGGCCGGGCGAGATGGGTTTCGTGACCGCCGCCATCAAGGATATCCGTGACACCAAGGTCGGTGACACGATCACCGAGGAGCGCCGCTTGGCGCCCACCGCGCTCGCCGGGTTCAAGCCGTCGATCCCCGTGGTGTTCTGCGGCCTGTTCCCGTCGGATGCGGCGGAGTTTGAGCATCTGCGCGATAGTTTGGGCAGGCTGGCGCTGAACGACGCATCCTTTCAGTATGAGACGGAAAGCTCGGCAGCGCTGGGCTTCGGCTTCCGCTGTGGCTTCCTGGGCCTGCTGCATCTGGAGATCATCCAGGAGCGGCTGGAGCGTGAATTCGATCTGGACCTGATCACCACGGCCCCGTCGGTCGTCTATAAGATGCACATGACCGACGGCAAGGTGATCGAGATGCACAACCCGGCTGACATGCCGGACGTGGTGCGCATCGACCATATCGAGGAGCCGTGGATCAAGGCCACGATCATGCTGCCCGATGAATATCTGGGTGGTGTGCTGGCCCTCTGCACCGAACGGCGCGGCGTTCAGAAGGACCTGACCTATGTCGGCGGCCGGGCGATGATCGTCTATGAGCTGCCGCTGAACGAAGTGGTGTTCGATTTCTATGACCGGTTGAAGTCCATCAGCCGCGGCTATGCCAGCTTCGATTACCAGCTGGAGGAATACCGCGAGGGCGATCTGGTCAAGATGTCGATCCTGGTGAATGCGGAGCCGGTGGACGCCCTGTCCATGATCGTCCACCGCAGTCAGGCCGAATATCGTGGCCGTCAGCTGTGTGAACGGTTGAAGGACCTGATCCCCCGCCACCTGTTCAAAATCCCGATTCAGGCGGCCATCGGCGGCAAGGTCGTGGCGCGCGAGACCATCGCCGCCATGCGCAAGGACGTGCTTGCCAAGTGCTATGGCGGTGACATCAGCCGTAAGCGCAAGCTGCTGGACAAGCAGAAGGAAGGCAAGAAGCGCATGCGGCAGTTCGGCGAGGTCGAAATCCCGCAGAGTGCCTTCATCGCCGCCCTGAAGATGGGCGATAACTGATACTTTGTGTTCCCTCAGGCGCCGGGCTGGCAGTCGCCAGCCTGAAATGTCCAACTGGTTGGAACGGTAAAGGGGCGGGCCATCGGGTCCGCCCTTTTTTATTCGGGCTACCCCGGATGCTGCCGTGAAACGGCCATGGGTGAGCGGGCAAAATGGGTTGCGCCGCCGCCTTTCTGCCTTATTATCATATTATTCGATTGTTCCATGGGGGCGCTGCTTGTCACAGCCTGTTGCCGGATCGGTCCGGTAAGCTGTGCTTGATTGATGGGAGGGATAGGCATGCGGACAAAGGCCGGTCTGTTGGCGATACTGTCGCTGCTATCCACCGCGCCCGCCCTGGCGGAGGCCACGCAGCCCACCATTTTTGCCATCCGTTTCAACGGTATCGCGGCACCGTCCACCCAATACGCCGCCGGATCGCTGCCCAGCCTTCCCGCCGCCATCGTGACGGAGGTGCCGTTGGTCGCGTCTGACCCGGTGGAGGGGCGCAAGGCCATGATGGCCACGCTGACCGACTGGATCGGACGGATCTATGATGGCGCGTTTGCGCGCTTTACCGGGGATACGCCGCCCGTCGCCGGGTCCACCCCCATCCGCGTTGCCGCCGATCCCCGCACCTATCAGATGGCGGGCGTTGCCGCCGATGCGCAGCTGCGCGCCCTGGGCCTGGACAGCAAGGTCGGCATGCGCATGGGGACCGAAGGCATGCGCCAGTCCCTGCGCCTGACGCGCGGATGCGATCAGACCTGGCTGCCCAACTCCGTTTCCGGCGATATGGCCGGCGGTTTCGGCGCAATGACCGGCAGCGTGCAGGGAAGCTGGGGCACCGCCTGCACCGCCGGGCAAAAGGGTTGGCGCGTCACGGCGGGCATGGTGGCGCTGGGCACTGAGAATGCGGGCCCCAATCTGGGCATGGAATACCGTCCGCGCGTGGGCAGCTTCGTTTCCGACCTGACCGGTCTGACGGCCATGAAGGCGCAGGTGGCGGATACGGGCGGCAGCGTGGGGCTGGAGGCACCATTCCCGATCATCAAGATCGACCGCATGAAGCTGAATGCTGACATGAGCTGGTCACAAGACGGCGCCACCGCCTTGAAACTGGCAACCAAGCTGCGGTTCTGAACGGCAAGCCGACGGCACTTTTGATTTTCTGATCACCCACGGCTGGTTTGCGGCTACTCTGCCCGCAAATCCCACCCGTATGAGTCAGCCGACGCATGTCCATTCATCAGCGCGCCTTCAACGCAATCAGCGCGATCATGGCGGAACGCGGAGCCACCGAAGATGCGATGGGCGCTGTCTTCGAATTCCTGATTCATTACCGCTGCCTGCTGATTAACAACACGATTATTCAAAAGGGGGATGGCCGTGTGCATGGCGGGCCGTTTGCGGGCATGATCCTGCCCGACCCGACGAACCGTATGCAGGCACCCCAGCTGCTGGGCTGTTACGAGGGGGAGTTGCACGAGATTGTTCAGGCGATCCCCGATACCGGCTATCAGCACCTGATCAATATCGGCTGCGGCGAGGGCTATTACGCCGTTGGCATCAAGCGCATGGCGCCGCAGATCGAGGTCTGGGCCCATGACATCGACCCCGACGCGCAGCGCAAATGCAAGGAGGCGGCGGCCCTGAATAGGGTCGACATCCATGTCGGGGGGATATTCGATCCGCAGCAATTCGCCCTGCATGAAGGGTATCGCACCCTGGTCTGGTGCGATATCGAGGGGGCGGAGGAGATGCTGCTGGACCCCGCGCGCTATCCCGCGCTGGCCGGCATGGATATCCTGGCGGAACTGCACCCGACCGATGGCGGCCACACACGCGATACGGTGCCCGCACGCTTCGCCGATACGCACAGCATCGAGATCCTTCAGCCGCGCGGATATGCCTTTGACATGCCGGACTGGCTGCGGGATGGCAGCCAGTTGAACCAGCTTCTGGCCCGGCTGGAATGGCGCGGCTCTGCGACGCCATGGGCCATGATGCGCGCACGGGGCACATGACGCACATGCGTAAATGGACGAATGCCGCCCGAAGCATTGGCATCCGCGTCTGTTTCCAATTCGGCATTCTTCCGACGCCATAATTCTGTCGTGTAAGGTAAACTGCCCTGTCACACAGGACGGTTACAGCCCGCCTCAAAGTTTTCATCTGGAGGGGGCATCATGAAATTCTCTTACCGCGCCGCATTGCTGGCCAGTGCGCTGTCCGTCGCGTCGCTGCCGGCGCTGGCGCAGACCGCGACCAGTGTCACGCTGAATGGCAGCACCTTCACCAACCAGGGTCTGCAGGGCGTGGGGCGCCTGTCGGCCAGCCTTCGTGACAAGTTCGGGGAGACGTTCGGATCGATGTCGGCCATGCAGATCGACCTGCACAGTTGGCGCCGCAATGCCGACGGTTCCTATGCCGGCACGCTCTATGCGCTGCCCGACCGTGGGTACAATGTGGCCAACACCACGAACTACATCCCGCGCTACAATGTCCTGTCGCTGACCTTTAACCCCTATACCGGCACGACG
>JAEMSB010000021.1:7327-18377 GCA_016463045.1 Niveispirillum sp. | reverse complement strand
CACCGAGAGCGTAATATCCAGTCATTGGTGATACGCTCTCGCCCAAACTTCACTTCATCAACCCCGTCATCCCGGCTCCGCCGCTATAGCCGCGAATCCCTCAATCTTTTCCCGCTTGGCCGCGTAGGCGATGATCGGTGCGAGCGTGTCGAGTTGCGGGTTTCCGCTAGGGCCCAGTGAACGCATCAAGCCCTTGACGGACTTCCCCGCAGCCTTGGCAACCGCCTCAAAGCCATCAGTGGCGTTGATGTAGTCACGCAGCAGGACCTTCATCGTCGCAATGTCCCCACCAACAAGGCAGGTCACAGCTTCAGCAACCAGTGCCTGACGGAATACGGGATCGCGGTCGGCGCGTGCTTTCACCGTTTCCTTGAATTCGCGTGTCAGACTCATCACTTGTTCCTACTTTTCCGCTGCTTGTAGTCATCCCAGTAGGCTTTCGCGTCTTTGATGTCCTGATTCTGGGTGCTTTTGTCACCACCGGCAACCAAGACCACCAGCTTCAAACCATCCTGACCAAAATAGACCCTATACCCTGGGCCCCAGTCGATCCTGATCTCACAAACGCCCTCACCAACCGGCTTGATATCCCCTAACCCGTTCTGCAGCTTGGCTTTTGCCGTCACGACCTTCGCCGCCGCGACGGGGTGAAGCCCATCAAACCACTGTCCGAACGGGCTGGTGCCATCTGCTCGCCTATACTCTTTGATGGATCTCATATGGTATCCTATAGATTACCAGTCAAGCATTCTCTTTTAGCGCCTGTTTCAGCCTATTGATCGGTGGCTTTGTCACAACCCCAAACAAAAAGGGGGGCCTTTCGGCCCCCCTTTTCACATAAGCCCCAACCCCGCCTCACCGTGACAGGATAAAGGTCGCCTTGCGTCCGAACACCACGCGGTTGACCGTCAGGGCGAAGCCGACCGTCAGCCACAGGGTGATGAACATCAGGTGGATGTAATGCAGCGGCGTCCACACGAAGGTGAAGATGGCATACAGCCCCACCCCGAACAGCACACCGGCAATGGCCGCCCGTGCATCGACATTGCGGAACAGCAGGCCAACGATGAAGGCCGACAGGATCGGCATGGAGGTCAGGCCGTTCAGTTGCTGCACCAGATTGATGATGCTTTCCGCGTCCGAATAGACAGGTACCAGCAGGATGGCGATCAGCACGAAGATGGCGCTGGAGATGCCGCCGAGCTTGGGCACGTTTGGGTTGGGGTTGAAGTATTTCTCGTGGATATCGCAGACATAAAGCGTGGCCGTGCTGTTCAGGACGCTGGCGAAATGAGCCAGCACGGCCGTGACCAGGGCAGCCGCGAAGATACCAGTCAGGAATTCCGGCAGGACGGCGCCGGCAATGGTGCCATAGGCGGCGTCATTAATGTCGCCATACAGCTTGTAAGAGACAATACCGGGTATCACCACCATGGGCGGGATAACCAGAAGGCGCACCGTGGCAGCGGCCAGCACGCCCTTCTGTGCTTCGCGAAGGGTCGGGGCGGCCATGGCGCGCTGGGTGATGGTCTGGTTGGTGGACCAGTAGAAGATCTGGATAAAGATCATGCCGGTCAGCAGCGTGTGCCATGGAATGGGGCTGTCATCGCCGCCAATCATGGTCAGACGTTCCGGCGGAATGCCGCTGAAATCCCAGTTGATGGCTGCCATCGCCAGAAACACGATGGCCGTGCCCATGGTCAGCAGCAAGACGCCGGAATAGGTGTCGGCCACGGCCACGGCGCGCAAGCCCCCCAGAATGGCGAACAAGGAGCCCGCCAGCGCCAGGATAATGGCGATCAGCAGCAGCGGCACCTGCAGCCCGAACATGCTCTTCAAGAACAAGGCACTGCTGTAGAGCATGATGGGCATGGAAATGAAGACATTGGCGAAGGTGAACAGGCCGCCAATCAGGCTGCGGATCGACTTCGCGCCGTACTTCTTTTCCAGTAGTTCGGTCGTGGTGGTGCAGTTATAGCGGTAATAGATCGGTAGAAAGACCAGGGCCAGGATGGCCAGGCCCACCACGGCGGCCAATTCCCACCAGGCCAGCAGCGCCATCTGATTGCCATTCATGCCCACCAACTGTTCGGTGGACAGGTTGGTGATGGTGATCGATCCGGCGATGAAGAACCAGCTCAACCCGCGGCCCGCCAGGAAATATTCCTGGTGAGCATCGGCGCTGTGCACGCTGGCGCGGCGGCACTTCCACACGGTCAGCCCGGCGACCAGCGCCGTCAGGGCTGCCGCGATGCCCACCTGGAGCAAGGGTAATTGCATATCCTCCCGTACCTTTCCGTTATTCTTTGATCATGGCGCCGGCGTCGCGGCCGTATGGTGAAGTTCCAGTCCCAGGGCCCAGCGACGCTGGAACCCCGGCCAATAGCTGGCGGTGGCCGGATCGCCCGGCATGGCGACCGACGCGCCTGCCGGTTTGTCACTCTTCCACACGCCGTCACCGGCCTTCGGCGTCGGGACCTGCAAATAGGCGGCGGCATTGGCCGAGCCTTTCAGATGCGTGTCCAGGAAAGCGGTGACGAAATGGGCGTTGACGGCCAGGATACGGTCGCGCCGCCACACCGGCTCCTCATACCGTTCCACGAACTGGAAGTAATGGGACAGTTGCGGCGGGGTCGGATCGCCAGCCACATTGTGGCGGGCACCCTGATAGATCAGCAGGCGGCGATCGCTGCCCGTCATCTGGTCATGCACCCATTTCACGCCATCGGCAAAGCCCGACACATCATCCTGATCACCCACGATGAACAGGGATGGCACGGTCACCGCCGCCAACCCGTCGGGCGACCAGGCGCGCAAACGGCTGCCGCCACCCCAGGGGGCGAAGGCCACCAGTGCCTTCACGCCCGCAGGCACGGTGGCGCGCAAACTGTCGCTGCCCGCCACATCCTTGTCCAGCAGGCCACCCGGCACCAGCGGATACAGTGGTCCCTTGGGATCAAAACCGGCACCCATGGTGATCAGGGCACCGAACCCGCCCATCGAATAGCCCATGAGGCCGATGCGGGTGGGGTCCAGCAGACCCGACAGCGGGTCACCCGCCGCCCCGGCCCGGCGCGACAGTTCCTTGATGACAAAGCGCTGATCGGAGGCGCGCGTGGCCACCGTATTGCCGAAGGACAGTTCCAGCGGCATCAGCGGCCCCGTCTCGGCATCGCGATGTTCGATCGACACCACGACATAGCCCTTGGAGGCCAGGTTCTCCGCCATCTGCGTATAGCCGGCGGCGAAATTCCGGAAGCCATGGCTGAACACCACCAGCGGCCACGGCCCGCCCTGGCGTTCCGGTGTGGCATCACGGGCTGCCTGCCCGTCGACGGTCAGGGTCGGGGGCAGGCTTTCCGCCGGGATGTCGGGCACCACGGGCGTGGTGAAACTGTACTGGGTCTTTTCTTCCTGACCCGGTGACAGGCTGGCCGGATACCAGACCAGCAGGTCAAGCTTGCGGTCAGCGCGCGGAATGTCGCGCGTGACAGGATTGATGCCCAGCAGGTTCGGCTGATCCGGGTTGATCAGTGAAAGGTCCATGACCCCCACCTTGTGGGGGCCACGGGCGGCCAGCGTCGGCGCGTCGGACAGGGCCGATGCCGCAAAGGGCGGGGCCAGCGGCGCTGCCGGCTTGGGCGACAGGTACCACCCGGCGCCGACCGCAACGGTCAGCGCCAGGATCAGGGCGACGGCCCGTCCAACCCGTCTCAAGACGGCACCCGCCAGACGGCAAGGTCGCGTGGGGCCACGCTGCGGCTACCCAGCACAAACTGCGCATTGGCCGGGGCCGGGGCCTCGCGCGCCACGGCGGCGTAGTTGAACGCGAAGGTCAGGTCGCCACGCCGACGGATGCGCAGATCATCGGGCACACGTACGGTGGGGACACCACGTTCCGCGCACAGCGTCTCCAGCAGATCGGCGATGAAATCCTGCTCCGGCAGGGTCGCCATGTAGAGCGCGTTGTTCTTGCGCACCAGGGCCGGCGAACCGTCGGCCAGGGTCGCCTGCACATCGGCGTCACCCAGCAGTTCCAGCGCCTCAAACCACGTAAAGGCCTGATAGGTGTGGTTGCGCCAGACCATGTCCTCCGGGCAATCGGGCCGGGCCGTTCCAACCGCATTGACGCGGATGGGCAGCAATTGGCGCAGCTCACCGGGCGGCAGCCCCTGCGGCAGGTTCACATCCTTGGCCTTGGCCCCCGACCGGGCCGCGAACAGCAGCAGGGCCCCGCTGTCGCCCAGCCGCTTGACTGTCGCCGCATCCGGCATGGCCAAACCGGGGACCAGCACGATGTCATAGCCGTTGGGATCGCCATCGGCGGGGATGAAATCGACGTCCAGGCCCAGGCGGCGGGCCGCCATGTACCAGTTCACCATGATGTCGGGATGGCTGTAGCTGTCGGCCTGCCGCTCCGTCTCGCCCAGCCACTGCGCCTCGTGATCATACAGGATCGCGACGCGGGCCTTGGCACCCGGTACAGGAGCCAGGTCCAGCGCCTTCAACTCGCGCAGGGCCTGTTCCACCTCGGGCCAGGCCTCTGACGGGGTCCGGTCGGGGCGCAGCAGGCCGGCATGCATCTGTTCCTGCGCGAACGGCGCCTGACGCCAGCGGAAATAACTGACCACTTCTGCCCCATGCGCGAACGCCTCCAGCGTCCACAGGCGGATCATTCCGGGCAGGGGGCGCGGGTTGTGCCCGGCCCAGTTCACCGGACCCGGCTGCTGCTCCATGATCCAGAACTTGCCGCCGGCCAGACTGCGCGTCTGGTCGAACAGGAAGGTGCAGTAATCGGGATGGCCCGTCCGCATATAGGGCCGGAATTCCGATGCCGGGCGCTTAGCCATCCAGACATCGGTACGACCCAGCGGGTAATTATCGAAGCTGGCGAAATCCAGGTCTCGGCACATCGTGTAATTATCGATGCCCGTATCCGTCGGCGGAATGAAATTGTGGGTGATGAAGCGTCCCGGCGAGTGGGCGCGCAGGATATCCACCTGCGCCTTGTGATAGACCGCCACCTGATCTGACGTGAATCGGCGGAAGGCCATGCGGTGGGCCGGACTGGTCTCCGTCACGGCCAGGAACGGCACCTCGATTTCCTCGAACGACCGGTATTCCATGGACCAGAAGATATTGCCCCAGGCCTTGTTCAGGGTGGCAATGTCGCCATACTTGGCCCGGCACCAATCCTGGAACGCACGCCGCGCGTTGGGGGATGCCGACAGGGCCGTATCGTGACAGGCGATCTCGTTATCCGTCTGCCAGCCCACAATGGCGTCATGTTTGCCATACCGCTCCGCCAGAGCCGTGGTGATACGGATGCTTTCGCGCAGGTACGTCTCCGACGAGAAATCATAATGACGGCGTGACCCGAATCCGCGCACATGTCCCGTGATCGGATCGACGGGCAGGATATCGGGGTAGCGGTCGATCAGCCATTTCGGTGGCGTCGCTGTGGGCGTGCAAGCCACAACCTTCAGTCCGGCCTTGCCCAGCGTGTCCAGGGCGCGGTCATACCAGCCGAAATCATAGATGCCCGGCTCCGGCTCATACCGCGACCAGGCGAATTCACCGACGCGGACATAGGTCAGGCCCAGGTCCTTCATCCGCCGTGCATCGTCGGCCCACCATTCCTCGGGCCAATGTTCGGGATAGTAGCAAACGCCCAGCATGATAAGGTCCGTCTCCTCGCCGCCCGCGCCGCATGATGGCCGGGTCTCTTGTGCTGATAATATTTATACTATAAAAGAGGCGCGTCAACGGAGAACGAAACCACCCTGAAAGGTTCCGCGCATGTCGCCGGTCAGCATCCCTGAATTCGTCCGCCTGGATGGCGGCAATGTCTCGCTGGTGCTGGATTGCCGGGGACCTGCGCCGCTGGCCCTGTATTGGGGGGTGGCGCTGGATACGGGTGCCGATGGCGCCATGTTGGACCTGCTGGCCGCGCGTGAGGATGCCCCCTGTTCGCCGCTGGTGGCGGCACCTCTGGCCCTGACACCGCTTGCCGGGCAGGCCTTTCCGGGGCGTCCTGGTCTTCTGGCCCATGGTGACGGGCTGCGGTGGGCAACCTTTACCCGCATCGCCGCTGTGCGTCGCCCTGATGCCGGCGTTGTAGAGATCGACAGTGTCGATGAAGCCAACGTCCTGACCCTGACCCACCATCTGCGCCTGGACCGCCACGGCATGCTGGTCGGCTGGACCAGTGTCCGCAATGACGGGCAGGCAGCACTGGATCTGGAATGGCTGTCGGCCCCCGTTCTGCCGCTGCCGCCCGACATGGCAGAGTGGGTGACGTTCGAAGGCCGATGGGCCGGTGAATACCGCATGCAGACGCAACCCCGCGTGATGGGCGCCGTGGTGAAGGAGAACCGGCGTGGCCGTACCTCCCACGACGCCTATCCCGGCATCCTGGCACAAGGTGTTGGCGCCGGGGAACAAGCGGGCGAGGTCTATGCATTTCATCTTGGCTGGAGCGGCAATCACCGCATCTATGCCGATACGCTGTCCGATGGCCGCGCCTATGTTCAGATGGGCGAGTTGTTCATGCCCGGCGAAATGCGCCTGGGTCCGGGGCAGGCCTACCGTACGCCGGCGCTCTATGCCGCCTGTTCCATGGCGGGACGCAACGGTATCTCGGCCTGCTTTCACGCCCATGTGCGCGAACGGCCCGAACATGCCCGTCTGCGGGCCAAGCCTCGGCCCGTGCATTACAATACCTGGGAAGCCGTCTATTTCGACCATGACCCCGCTTTGCTGCTAAAGCTGGTTGATGCCGCCGCCGAGATCGGGGTGGAACGGTTTGTCCTTGATGATGGCTGGTTCCGGGGCCGCCGTAATGACCGCGCCGGACTGGGCGACTGGTTTGTTGATGAAGGCATTTACCCCGAGGGACTGCACCCCATCGTGCAGAAGGTCCGCGAACGGGGTATGGAGTTCGGCCTGTGGGTCGAACCGGAAATGGTGAACCCAGACAGCGACCTTTACCGCGCCCATCCCGATTGGGTGCTTGGCACGCCGCCGGCACCGCAGCTTGTCTTCCGCAATCAGCTCGTTTTGGATGCCAGCCGCGCCGATGTGCAGGAATATCTGTTTGGCCGCCTGGACGCCCTGTTGCGTGAATATCCCATCTCCTATCTGAAGTGGGACATGAACCGCGATATCAGCCATCCAGGCGGTGCCGATGGCGTTGCTGCGGCACATGCCCATGTGGAGGGCCTCTACAGTCTGCTGCGTCGCCTGCGTGATGCCTATCCGGGGGTGGAGATTGAGAGCTGCTCGGCGGGCGGCGGTCGTGCCGATCTGGGTGTGCTGTCCCTGACCGACCGCGTCTGGGCATCGGACAGCAATGACGCCCTGGATCGGCTCACCATCCAGCGGGGGCTGTCCACTTTCCTGCCGCCGGAACTGATGGGATCGCATGTCGGCCCCACCGACTGCCATATCACAGGCCGCCGGGTCAGTATGACGACCCGCGTGGCCACCGCCTTGTTCTTCCATATGGGGCTGGAGGTAGATCTGCTGGGGTTGAGTGGTGCGGAACGGACCGAGCTGTCCGCCGGTATCGCCCTACATAAGCAAAACCGCCCGGTGCTGCATGAGGGGCGTCTGGTTCGTCTGGACCGGCCCGCCAACGAGGAAGCCTTCGGCATCATCGCGCCCGACGGGTCCCGTGCCCTGTACAGCTACACCCTGATCAGTGAACAGTCGGGTTACTTCCCGGGCCGGCTGCGCCTGTCGGGTCTGCAATCCGATGCCACATACCGTGTGCGGCTGATCTGGCCGGATGCTTCCCTTAAGTCACCATTGTTCAGTGCCCTGCGCGACGGTGTGGTCTTTACCGGGTCGACGCTGATTGCGGCAGGACTGCAACTTCCCCGTCTGCATCCACAATCCGCATTGATCCTAGAGGTGGTGCGGGTACCGCAGGGGTGAGCGGTTGTCAGCGGGGGCGCGATCACCCCGGGTGCAAGCGCTTTACGGCCCGTCATAGCGGATGGCCTTGGCGGCTTCCGCGGATAGGATAAAGCCGATCGGTCGCTCGCTCTCTTCACGCAAATGGGCGATCAGACTGGCCGTACGGGCCAGCAGCGAGATGCCTTTCAATGCGGGCAGCGGGACCCCGGCATCCAGCATCACCGCCGGGATGGCGCCGTTCACATTGATGGGCAAATCCCGTCCGAACGCCGTCGGCAGGGCGGCCTTCACTGCGCGCAAGGCGGCCACATGCGCCCCCGATATGCCGCGTTCGTCGGCCAGGCCCAGAAGGCGATGCGCGCGCGGGTCCCCGCCACTATGCTGGGGATGTCCAAAGCCGGGAATGGCGCGCTTGACAGCCCGGTACTCGTTCAGCTTCGCTGTTACCACCGGTTCAAGCGCAGTTGCCCCAGCACCTTCCACCAGATCGGCCAGGAAGCGGCCCGCCACCTCTGCACTGCCCAGAACGACACTGCCGCAACCGGACAGTCCCGCTGCGACAGCGCCCTGCATGGCCTCCGGGGCGGCGGCATAGGTCATACGGGCGGCCACCACGCTGGGCACCAATCCATGTTCAGCAATGGCGGCCAGCACGGCATCGGCCATGAAACGCTGGTCATCGCTGGGGGTGTTGCCGGTGACCAGCAGCCAGAAATAGCTGGTAAAGTCCATCCGACCGATGATCTGCCCGCACAGATCCAGCCCCCGGACCCGGATGCTCTCCGCGTCGGAGGTGCAGATGGCACTGAAAGGCTGGTCGGTCTTGCCGATACGCATGGGGATGCTCCCGCTATCGCTGATCTGCCGCCAGCTAACGCCCGGTCCGGCCGCTTGGCAAGAAAATTCGATTATCGAAGTTGATTTCGATTGTCGAAATCGCTATACCGGGTAACGGATGTTGCGGCGATGGCCGCCTGGCCGGTGCGTTCCGCCCGCCTGTGACCCCCGCGCCTGCGGTCCTTCCCTGATCGGAGCATGAGATGGCAAAAGTCCTGAAGGATGTCAGGGTATTGGAAATGGGCACCTTCATTACGGGGCCGGCAGCGGGGATGCTGCTGGCCGATCTGGGTGCCGATGTCATCAAGATCGAACAGCCCGGAACCGGCGATCCGTTTCGCGCCTTCAATGGCGGCTTCTACAGTCCGCATTTCCAGACCTATAACCGCAACAAGCGCTCCATCACCCTGGATACCCGCGAAGCGGCGGGGCGTGACCAACTGGACGCGCTTGTCGCTGACGCGGATATATTCATCCAGAATTTCCGTCCGGGTGCGGCGACCAAGCTGAATGTCGACGCCGACCGGCTGCGCGCGTTGAATCCGCGCCTGATCTACTGCGCCATTTCGGGCTTTGGCGCCACCGGCCCCGACAGCCAGCGGCCCGCCTTCGACACCGTGGCGCAGGCGGCAAGCGGTTTCCTGCGCCTGGTGCTGAACCCCCAAAACCCGCGTGTCGTGGGGCCGGCACTGGCCGATGCGATTACCGGCTTCTATGCCGCATACGGTATCCTGGGCGCCCTACATGAACGCAACCGGACCGGCCAGGGCCGTCTGGTCGAACTGTCCATGTTGGAGGCCATGTGCCATTTCAACCTGGATGACTTCACCCATTATTTTGCCGCCGATCAGATCATGGGGCCTTACAGCCGGCCATCGGTGTCGCAATCCTATGTGTTCGTCTGTGCGGATGGGAAATGGATTGCGCTGCATATGTCGTCGCCACCGAAATTCTGGGAAGGGTTGGCCCAGGCCGTGGAATGGCCGGACATGTTGCAGCACCCGGAATTTGCCGACCGACAGTCGCGGATCGCAAATTACGAAAAGGTGGTGGAGCGTCTGGCCCCTATTTTCCGCAGCCGCAGCTTGTCGGACTGGTGCGAGCGGTTGAGCCGCCTGGACGTTCCGCATTCGCCGGTACATGACGCGGCGGCGGCGCTGGCCACCGATCAGGCCCGGCATTTGGATCTGCAGGTGGAGGCGGAACATCCCAGCATGGGCCGGTTCCGTACCGTCCGCTGCCCGCTTTCCTTTGATGGGGAACGCGATCTGGCCATCACCCCGCCCCCTGTCCTGGGCCAGCATAATGCGGAGATTCTGGGCGATCCGGTTTAAGTTCTGGCAGCCGGCCTAGCCTCCGGTTATAGCTGGCCGGCGGGCAAGTCGGCGCACGGGACGGACGGTATGGCGGACAATGGGGTCAGGGGCGATGGCGCAGCCGAGCGGGAAAAGGACCCCGAATATCTGCTGACGCTGGAACGCGGCCTGACGGTCCTGCGCTCCTTCAATCAGCAGCGTCCCGAGATGCAATTGTCGGAAGTGGCCGCCGCCACTGGCCTCAGCCCAGCTGTGGCCCGCCGCTGTCTCAATACGCTGGTCGCATTGGGCTATGTCGGGCGGCATGGGCGCCGTTTCCTGCTGCGGCCCGAGGTGCTGGTCTTCGGGTCGGCTTACCTGGCCTCGATGAACCTGGAACAGGTGGTGACCCCGCACCTACAGTCCCTGCGGGATGAAACGGGCGACAGTGCCTCCATGGCCACGCTGTCTGGACCGGATATCCTCTATCTCGTCCATGTCTCTACCAACCGCCATATCCGTCTGGGCGCCAGTGTCGGCACACGCTATCCGGCACATGCCACTTCGCTGGGCAAGGTGCTGCTGGCGTTTGAGCCGGAAAAGCTGCTGGAAGATTATCTGGCGACGGCAACGCTGAACCGCTTCACCGAACGTACGCTCACCAACCGCGAGGAACTGACGGCCCGCCTGCTGCGCGTGCGGGATTTGGGATATGATTCAGCGCTGGATGAGTTGGATTACGGCATCGTCTCCGTTGCGGTGCCAGTGCGGGACAAGGATGGCAATGTCTGTGCCTCCATCAACTGTTCCACATCCACCACCCGCATCTCCCAGGATGAGTTGGTCCGTACCCGGTTGCCGCTGCTGCGCCGTGCCGCCCGCGATATCGAACTATCGTTGCAGCAATGGCCCTTTCTGATGCATTCGCTGGCCCGCGGCTGATACCTGCCATCCATAGCGGTTTCTGAGCGACGCCCCGGTTCCTGACCGGGGCGTTT
>JAEMSB010000021.1:0-7317 GCA_016463045.1 Niveispirillum sp. | reverse complement strand
AACATCGAACTTGACTTCGATAATCGAAACATAGATTGTCCATTGCACGGGCAACGACCCGTGTGGACGCGATATGTCGCGGACCCAGTTCGCACCGGCCGCCGCAAGAACGAACCGCGCCGTGCGCCATCAATGACAAATGACGAACGGGAGGTTTTGCATGGCACGTTCCTCTTGGCGCTTCGGCTCTCTGGCCGGTGTCTCGGCCCTGGCGCTGGCAGCCACAGGCCCCGCATCGGCCCAATCCACAGCACAGGCCGGCGCCTCGACCATCGAGGAGGTGGTGGTGACCGGCCTGCGCCGCCCACAGGCGCAGCAGGATGTGCCGGCGGCTGTCACAGCCTTCACCGCCGACGCGATCGAGATGGCAGGCATTGAGAAGCCGGCCGATTTCATCGACCTGACCTCCAACGTCACGCTGGTCGAAACACAGAATGCCGGCAATGCCTTCATCATCATCCGCGGCATCACCCAGGCTCGTAACAGCGAACCGTCGGTGGCCGTTATCGTCGATGGCGTGCAGCAGGTGAATGCCGCACAGTTCAGCCAGGAACTGTTCGATATCGACCAGATCGAAGTGCTGAAAGGCCCGCAAGGTGCGCTTTATGGCCGTAACGCCATCGGCGGTGCCATCGTGATCCGCACCAAGCAGCCAACCGACACGTTCGACACACGAGCCAAGGTGGGGGTGGAAAACGGCTTCGGCTATTCCGCCCGTGCCGGCATCAGCGGGCCTTTGTCGGAAAAGGTGAAATTCCGCCTGGCCGGATCCTATGTGAACAGCGACGGCTTGATCCGCAACGCCTACCTGGATGAAAAGGCCGACCCGTATGAGGATCTGTCCCTGCGCGGAACCCTGCTGTTTCAGCCGACGGACAATCTGACGGTCGATCTGCGCGGGTCCATTTCGCGGCTGCGCACACAGGCGCTGTATTTCAACATCGTCAATGATGTGAACAATACCAGCCTGCCGGTGCGCGTGAACAATCCCGGTCAGGATGACCGCGACATGAACGGCACCTCGCTGCGCATCGCCTATGAAACCGACGCCGGTACCCTGACGTCCGTCACCTCCTATGATCAGGTGAAGGAAATCCTGACTGGTGACGCGTTCGACTTCCTGCCCATTACGGAAAGCCTGTTCTATCAGTTCCTGGGGTTCGACCTGAACCAGAGCCAGTATCTGAATGTGAAGGCCTGGAGCGAGGAGGTGCGCTTTGCATCGCCCACCGATCAGCCGTTTCAGTGGAGCGTGGGCGGCTATATGATCGGTACCAAGCGCTATATCTCCACCGGCAACATGATCGACCGGGGGCAGGGGGTGTTTCCCGTCTACCGCACGCCCAGTACCAATCCGCGTAATCCGCAATTCTCCTTCCTGGCCGACAGCCAGGATAATTTCGCCTGGGCGCTGTTCGGCAGCACGTCTTACGATCTGTCAGAGAAGCTGACCGCTGATCTGTCACTGCGTTATGATAAGGACAAGCGCGAGAATACGACGCTGACCCCCACCGCCTATCTGCCCAATGTCGCCGGGTTCCCGGCGGGGCGCAGCGGGGAGGTGCGCAACGAAACCTTCACCTCCTGGCAGCCGAAAGCGACGCTGACCTACAAGGCCGATGACGCCCTGACGCTCTTTACCGGCTATTCGAAGGGCTTCCGCAGCGGCGGGTTCAACCAGACCGGTGTCGGGGCCGTTGCGGCGGCCAATGGCATCCTGGGCGTGTCGGATGTGTTCAAGGCGGAAACGGCCAGCACGCTTGAGGCCGGGTTCAAGTCGCAGCTGTTGGACCGGAAGCTGCGCCTCAATGGCTCCGTCTACAACACAATCTCTGACAATTCCTATTTCTTCGTCTTCCTGGCGGCCAATTCCACGCAGAACCTGGGCAATGTGCCGGAAACTCGCCTGCGCGGGTTTGAACTGGATGCAACGGCCTTCCTGACGACGGGTCTTCAGTTCAATCTGGGCTTCGGTTTCACCGACAGCAAGATCAAGGAATTCGCTGACCCGACCGTACTGGGCAATGAGGCGCCGCTGATCTCCCGCTACACATTCAACCTGGGTGTGCAGTACAGCACCGAACTGGGCGACAGCGGCCTGACGGGGACGGCGCGGGCTGATTATCGGCGCCTCGGCAAGACCTGGTTCGATATCCAGAACAGTACCGTGCGCGACCCGCTGGACCTTGTCGATGTCCGGCTGGGTATCGAGGGGGAGGGCTGGAACCTATCCGCTTATTCCGACAATCTGTTCAACAAGAAGTATAATGCCGAGTTCTCGCCCGGCGGGTTCGTCTTCAAGGGACGGCCCCGCCGCTATGGTCTTGAAGCTGGCGTGAAGTTCTGACCCACGGCCTTGGGAAGGGGATGATCCATGGCGAAGGTACTTGTGCTTTACTATTCCAGTTACGGCCATATCGAAACCATGGCCGCCGCGATGGCGGAGGGTGCGCGGTCGGTGGCTGGAGCCGATGTCACGGTTAAACGCGTGCCGGAACTGGTACCGGATGAGGTGGCAAGGGCTGCCGGTATCCGCCTGGATCAGGCGGCCCCCATCGCCAGCCCTGGTGAACTGGGCGATTATGATGCCATCATCTTTGGCACGCCGACGCGCTTTGGCAATATGGCCGCACAAATGCGTAACTTCCTGGACCAGACGGGCGGGCTTTGGGCCAAGGGTGCGCTGGTCGGCAAGGTGGGCAGCGTCTTCGTGTCCACCGCCAGCCAGCATGGTGGCCAGGAAACCACCATCACCTCCTTCCACACCACGCTGCTGCATCACGGCATGATCATTGTCGGCCTTCCCTATAGCTGGGCCGGCGCGACGCGGATGGATGAGATCAGCGGCGGCACCCCTTATGGCGCCAGCACCCTGGCCGGTGCAGACGGGTCCCGCCAGCCCAGCACCAACGAGTTGGAAGGTGCCCGGTTCCAGGGCCGTCATGTCACGGAAATCGCCACACGGCTGTTCGGCTGAAAGACTTGAGAGAGGATGCGACCATGAGTGCGAAACTTCCCAATCGTCTGCACCACACCGCCTATGTCACCCGCGACCTGGAGGCGACACGCCATTTCTATGAGGATGTGCTGGGCATCCCGTTGATCGCCACCTGGTGCGAGAAGGATATGCTGTTTGGTGCCGAGCGCACCTATTGCCATTGCTTCTTCGGGTTAGCGGATGGCAGTGCGCTGGCCTTTTTCCAGTTTGCCGAGCCGGAGGATCAGGCGCTATTCGGGCCGCCAATGCCGGAATCCCCCTTCCACCATATCGCCCTGCATGTCGATGCCGACACCCAGGCCCAGATCGAAAGCCGTATCCGCGCAGCAGGCTTTACCGAGCCCGACACCTACACGCTGGAACATGGCTATTGCCGGTCGGTCTATATCAAGGACCCGAACGGCATGATCCTGGAGTTCACTTATGACGCGCCGTCGGCGGCGGCCCTGGAACAGGCAAAGCGTGAAACGGCGCGGGCCGATCTGGCCCGCTGGCTGGGGGGTGACCGCAGCGTCAATAACACCTACCGTCATTGATGATGCAGACCCAGGTTGCCGTCGATGATGGAAGCCTGTCCGTGGAGATTGCCGGGGCCGGGAAACCGGCCCTGGTCTTGCTCCATGGCTGGACGCTGGACCGGCGCATGTGGCGGCCCCAGGTTCGGGGACTGTCTGATTGCGCCACCCTGATACTGCCCGACCGGCGCGGTTTCGGCAGGTCGAAGGCGCCACCCGGATTGTTGCAGGAACCAGATGATATCCCGGCCCTGCTGGATCATTTTGGTTTGGCTTCTGCCATTCTCGTCGCGCATTCGCAGGCCGGGCGGGTGGCGCTGACGGCGGCGGCCCGGCATCAGGATCGGGTTGCCGGCCTTGTTCTGCTGGCGGCGGCGCATGATGCCGCACCGCCGGACCCCGTGACGGAGCCCGCACTTCCCCTTGCGCAGTTGGTGGAACATGTCCGGGCGGGCAACCTCCCCGCAGCGGTGGCGCTGTGGCGGGCCCATCCGATGCTGCGGACTGATGACACGGAAACGTCCCGGCTGCTGGACGAGATGCTGGCCGATTACCAGGGCAGGGATCTGCTGTCGCCGCCCTCGATCTTGCCGGTAACGGATGAACTGCTGGCGACTATCACTTGCCCCAGTTTGGTGATGGTCGGCGATCTTGATACGCCGTCACGGGTGGTGGCGGCACATCGGCTGTGCCAGGGGCTGCGGCGGGCTGCAATGCTGTTGTTTGCGCAAGCCGGGCACATGGCGAACATAAGCCATGCCGATGCCGTCAATCTGGCGATCAAGGACTATGTCACCCGCGATTTTCCCTGAATTTTCCTCCCCCTCAGAGATTGGGATCGGCGCCCACCCCCGTTGAAGCCTGCACTTCTTTCTTGAAGTTCATGATAACGTGCCTGCTTATTCCGCAATCCGAAATGCGCGAAGACGCTTGGAGCCTGTGCATGGACTTTGTCCTTACTCTGAATGATTTCGTGCAGACATTCATCGGCCTTGCGGCATCGGAGGGTCAGAAGGCCCGGTTCATCCAGATCGGGGCAGGCCCACATTTCAGCCCGTTTGCACCTTTCCGGGACCGTCTTGCCGGCTATGTCGTCGATCCGTTACTGGAAGAAGGGCATGACAGCCACTATGTCGGGGTCAGGGCCGGCATCGGGCGTGGCCTGGGGGTTACCCGTCTGCGTCACCTGGACGAAACGGCAATCAATAATGGCCTGCTGCCAGCCCGTTTCAGGGAGCTTCGTTCTTTCGGACTGATCTCCATGCTGGACAATGGCGGCTGGCTGGCGGGCATGTGCCCGAATGAAGAGACACGGGCGGCCCTGCGCATGCTGGTCCGTGACAGGCTGGTTGCCTGCATGCCACTGCGATATTTCGTTGGCCGCTACGGTATCGGGGCCACGGACATGCTGGCCATCAGCACCGCCGGCACCGAACTGGAAATTCTGGAGCAGTTGGACGATCTACCATCGCCGCCGCGTGGCCTGCTGGTCGATGTTGAGAACCTGTCGCTGAACCAGCGTCAGAAGGTGATGGATCTGTTCATCGCACGAAACTATCGCCCTGCCTGGATCAATCAGGATCTGTTGGCGGGCTTCCATGATCCGCTGCGGTCAATGCGTCGGCATGTTCCCTGTTTGCATCAAGCGATGGCAAGTGCGCACGGACAGGGCGATGTGACCCTGGCGGCGGCGCTGGCGGATTGTGCTGCTGATCTGGGGCGCCCGACGGAACAGGAACGTGTCGAAGCTGTCATCGATCTTGTAGAAGCCGGCAGGATCGAGGAGACGGTTACCCAGGTGGAAGCGTTGGTTCAAAATGCACGCGACAGAGCCCCGCTGTTGCAGCAGTTGGGGCCGCTCGTTGCCGAAGCCATCCGGTTACGTGCCCGCTATTTTGAGCTGGGTGATGACCGGCGTGTGGCGAACATGCAGCGCTTGATCGTTGCATTGTACGATAAGTGTCCCGCCGCCAATCAATGGGCCATGAACAATGCATCCCAGCCCCATTGGGAGGGTACTGCCGCACGTTATGCACATCTGATCCTTCAACAGGAACCTGATAATACAGCAGCGCTGCATATGGCCGCCCGGTTTGCAAATACGGTCGGTCTTGGGGATGAGGAACTTTCTTTCCGTGTCCGCTGTATGGAGCAGCCGACGGATAGGCTGCTCCAGATGTATAATTGCCTGCGCATCATCTGGTTTTATCTGCAAAACCCACTTGATGCACAAAGCCGTGCCGCGATCATCCATTGCCGCGATCGGCGATTGCAGCAGCCAATCCCCAATTATAGCGACCGGTCATTGCAGATCGCTCATGACCATTGCGAACAGATGATGCAGTGTCTGGATTTCGACTTTCTGGACCAGCCCCAGAATGTCACGCTTCAGCCATCAGTGCTGTTCGATCAAGCCGGACGCCCTGTGACCATTGACCAGGTTCGGCAGCAGGCCGAACGACAGGGCGTTCGCACCGTCCTTATGGCGGCAGGGGATGCCCATTATCTGGACCGCTACGCCCGACATTTTGTGTTGTCTGCGTTGGCGAATGCCGATGAACCGATATTGCTGGTCCTGCATGCTATTGGTGGCCGGGGCAAGATCACTGATGTTGCCGCCCAGATCGGGATTTCGTCTGACCGCCTTTATTATTCCGCCGATGATTTCGACGAAACACCGTACCTGCACACGACGATCAATAATGAATGCATCTTTGAGAAGCCATTGGCGCATTACCAATGTGTCCGTTTCGATGTTGCGACCAGCCTGATGACCGACCTGGGGCTGCCGGTCATCGCTGCTGACATCGATACGCTGGTCCTGAAAGGGACGGCGTCGCTGACCGCACGTGCCGATGATATCATCCTGAACTTCAACCCGCTGGCCACCGGCTTTGCGGCGATCATCACGGCCAATCTGCTGCGCATACGCCCCACGCCGGGGGCGCGCCTGTTCATGGGCGTGGTGATGGCCTATCTACGGGGGCGCCTTCTGGAACCCAGGATCACCCGATGGATTGATCAGATCGCCCTTCTGATGGCCAAACTCCATTGTGACTGGAACCGCGCACCCGTCACCATCGGGGCGTTCGAGGAGCAGGACATCAACAACATCATATACATGCGATACGAAAACTACCCTATCCGCTTCCTGTCCTTGTACAGCAAGTTTGATATGAACAGCATTCCGGCAGCTTACCGGTAGTCTGACCGCCGCTCAGGGCGGGGCCAAAACAGCAGCCGCTTTGCCCGGCATGGTCCAGATCGGCACACCCGTCATGTCGGGCAGGCGGTGGGCAATCCCCTTGTGACAGTCGATGCAGGTGGCCTGGCCTGTGAACAGGAAGCGCTGGTGTGCCTCGGCCCCGCGCGCACCCTGACGGGTGATGTCCATGCTGTCGGCGCTGTGGCAATTGCGGCATTCAAGCGAGTTGTTCGCCTTTAGCCGTGTCCATTCGTGGCTGGCCAGTTCCTTACGCTTGGCCTCAAACTTTTCCGGCGTGTCGATGGTGCCGAAAATCTTGCCCCAGACCTCTTTGGATGCCTGCATCTTGCGGGCGATCTTGTCGGTCCAGTTATGGGGGACGTGGCAATCGGGACAGGTGGCGCGCACGCCCGATCGGTTGGAATAATGGATGGTCTGTTTCAGGTCGGCATAGGGATTGTCCTTCATCTCGTGACAGCCGATGCAGAACGCTTCCTTGTTCGTCATTTCCAGCGCGGTATTGAACCCACCCCACCAGATAACACCGGCCACAAAACCGCCAATGGTCAGGAACCCGATGCCCAGATGCGCCGCCGGTC
>JAEMSB010000390.1 GCA_016463045.1 Niveispirillum sp. | reverse complement strand
GGCATCAGCCTGAACAAAGCGGCGAATGCCGCATGCGATGAACAGGGTTGTCTGAACAGGGGAAATGCCATGAAGAACAACGGGTTGAAACTCTTGCTGCTGTCCGGTGCCGTTATCACCGCCCTGCCCGCCACGGCCCAGGAGGTGGTGCTGGAAGAAATTGTCGTCACCGCCCAGAAGCGGCAGCAGAACAGGCAGGACGTGCCCGTCAGCGTCACCGCCCTGTCGGGTGCGACGCTGCTGGACCAGGGTGTGCGCGACGTGCAGGACCTGGGCAAACTGGCGCCGGGCCTGATGATCCAGAGCACCGATGCGTCCGCCAACCCGAAAATCTTCATCCGGGGTGTCGGCCTGTCGGACTTCAACGCCAATGCGGCGGGGGCGGTCGGCATCTATGTCGATGGTGCCTATGTCGCCTCCCCCCTGGCACAGACGGGGCAGTTCTTCGATCTGGCGCAGGTGGAGGTGCTGAAAGGACCCCAGGGTACGCTTTATGGCCGCAACACCACGGGCGGCACCATCAATGTCACCACCCGCCGCCCGGATTTCACCGTCGGCGGTGAGGGCCGCATCGATTATGGCCGTTACAACGCCATCACGGCGCAGGCCGCCACCAACGCACCCCTGGTGGAGGACAAGGCCGCGATGCGCATCGCCGGCATCTGGGAACGCGATGATGGCCGCACCCTTAACCGGGTCACAGGACGCCATGTCAATGATACCGACCGCTGGGCCGGTCGTGGCAGCCTGCTGCTGACCCCGTCCGACGGGTTCGAGGCGCTGTTGCAGGTGCATGGCGGGCGCAACCGAGGGGACAGTATCCATGCGCAGTCACGTCCCCTGCTGCCTGGCATTCCCGCCGCCGCGGGCCCGGACGGGCTGTGTGCATCAGGGCTTTATGCCTCGGGCGGCTGTACCGACGCGTTGGGCTATGCCGACACGGATGGCGATCCCTATAAGGGCGATTACAATCTGGACGGCAAGGACCGCGTCGACCTGATCGGTGCCACCTTGAACCTTCGCTGGGACCTGTCCGGCGTTACGCTTTATTCCATCACGGCCTGGGACCATGCCAAGCGCAATGATGTGGAGGATACGGACGCCAGCCCGGGCCGCCTGATCGAAACGACCTATTTGGCCAAACAGCGCGATTTCTCCCAAGAACTGCGCCTGGAAGCCGCCCCGACCGACAAGGTGAAGGCCGTCGCGGGCCTTTACTACCTGCACGATTACCTGGATACCGATAGCCAGTACGACGTGCTGCGCGACCTGCGCCCCCTGTTCACCACGCCTGACAATCCAACCGGTCTGTCGATTGAAAATAATGTCGCCATGGTCGGCTTTCCCTATCGCCAGACCACGGACGGCTATGCCGCCTTCGGGCAGGTGGATTTCAGCGCCACAGAGCGCCTGACCCTGACGGCGGGCCTGCGCTATTCCAAGGACAAGAAGGATTTCCATTATGCAAGCACGGTGGAGCAGGCGGTGGAACTGTTCGACCTGTCTGCCAACAAATCCTTCGACAGCGTATCAGGCCGGCTGGCCGCAGCATTGACCCTGTCCGACGATGCCATGGCCTATGCCAGCTATAATCGTGGTTACAAAAGCGGTGGATTCTTCGGTGGCTATACCCGTGATCCGGCGGACCTTGAACCCTATGATGACGAGACGGTGGACGCATTCGAGGTGGGGACCAAGACCGAATGGCTGAACCGTCGCCTGCGCCTCAACCTGTCGGGCTTTTATTATGATTATCAGGATTTGCAGGTTTTCCAGTTGATCGAACGCGATGGCCTGACAGTCCAGACCTTCGACAATGCCGCCAGCGCCCGCATCCTGGGCCTGGAGTTCGAGATGACGGCCCTGCCGGTTGCCGGGCTGGAACTGGGGCTGTCCGGGTCGCTGATCGATGCGGAATATAAGGATTTCGTGTCGCGCGGAGAGGATTTGAACGGCAACCGCCTGCCCTCCACCCCGCGCTGGTCGCTGACGGGTACCGTGTCGCACAGCCAACGGCTGGACGGGATCGGGGAGATCGGGCTGACGGCCAATCTCTCTTACCGGTCTAGGGTCTATTTCGACAGCCGCAATCTGGAACGCCTGTCACAGTCCGGTTACTGGCTGGCCGATGTCACCCTGGGTTGGACCAGCGATGATGGCGCCATCGGGGCGGGTATCACCGTGGCCAACCTATTCAACAAGGATTATGTCGTGGACATCAACAACCTGGAAAGCTTCGGCCTGGATGCGGTCAATTATGGCCGTCCCCGGCGTATTGGCGGATACTTCCGCTGGCAATATTGACCAGCGGGATCATGTTCATGAACGATCAACTGGATGAAGCCTTTAGCCGGCTTCGCAGCGCCGTGATGGCCGATCCCAACCCCGACGCGGCAACGCGGCGGGGCTGGCTTCACGCCCTGGCCGACGGGCTTTCCCGTCGGCAGGGGGATTTCGTGGCTGCCATCGATGCGGATTTCGGGGGACGTTTGGCGCATGAGACGCTGTTCGCCGAACTGTTTGTCACGGTTTCGGCCCTGCGGCACAGCGCATCGCGCCTTAAAGGCTGGATGAAGCGGCGGCGGCGGTCGGTGCCGCTGCCACTGCAACCGGGCCGCGCCTGGGTACAGCCACAGCCGCTGGGCGTGGTGGGGGTCATCGCACCCTGGAACTATCCGCTGCAACTCGCGCTGTGTCCCTTGGCCTGCATCCTGGCGGCGGGCAACAGGGTTCTCCTGAAACCCTCGGAACTGACGCCCCGGACCACGGCCCTGATCGCCGCACTGGTGGCGGAGGTGCTGCCGCCCGGTGTGGTTACCGTCGTGACGGGTGGGCCGGAGCTGGGCGAGCGGTTCAGCCGCCTGCCGTTCGACCATCTGCTGTTCACCGGTTCCACCCGCGTGGGGCGGATGGTGATGATGGCGGCGGCGGAGAATTTGACGCCCGTCACCCTGGAACTGGGCGGGAAATCACCGGCCATCATCCTTCCGGGTGCCGATCTGGATGGTGCGGCTGCGGACATTGCCTATGGCAAATTCACCAATGCCGGCCAGACCTGTGTCGCGCCCGACCATGTGCTGCTGCCCCGTGCAGAGATGGAGCCGTTCCTGGCCGCCCTGAAGGCCAGGGTGCAGGCCTATTTCCCGACGGAGATGAGCAATGTCTTCGGCGAACGCGGGCGGCAGCGGGCGGGTGCACTGCTGAGCGAGGCTGTTGAACGCGGCGTGCGGGTGGAAAGTCTGGCCGCCAGTGCCCATGCCCTGATCGATCCGCCCGACGATCTTGCGGTCATGCGGGAGGAAATCTTCGCCCCGCTGCTGCCCATCATCCCCTATGACCGGGTGGAGGATGCGCTGGATCGGGTCCGGCGGGGGGAAAGACCGCTGGCCATGTATCTGTTCGGACGCGACCGCGCCCTAATCGACCGGGCGTTGGACCAGAGCTGGGCCGGCGGTGTGACCGTCAATGACACGCTGATCCATGTCGCGGTCGACAGCCTGCCGTTTGGTGGCGTCGGACCCAGCGGGATGGGCCGGTATCACGGCCAGGACGGTTTCGACAATTTCAGCCACCTGAAACCGGTGTTCCAGCGGGGCTGGCCGCGCACAGACCGCATCATCCGTCCGCCGCTGAATGATCTGCACCGCCGCCTGCTGCGCTGGCTGGTGGGATAATCGGCCCTGGAGGCCCCCTGATGTCCGCTTCCCCCATCACGCATGGCCGTGCCCTGGCCTATGGCACCGGGTCCATCGCGGCGGCCAGTTTCGTGGTCGCACCGCAATTGCTGCTGCTGTTCTTCCTGACGGAGACATTGTCGGTGCCGCCGGCCTGGGCGGGGCTGGCGGTGCTGGTGCCCAAGGTTTGGGAGTTTCTGTTCGATCCCGCCGTAGGCATGCTGTCGGACCGCACCAAGCGGCGGTCGGGCCGGCGCTGGCCCTGGCTGCTGGCCGGTGCCCTGCTGCTGCCGCCCTGTTTCATGATGCTGTTCGCACCGCCGGTGCTGGACGATTGGCGCCTGACGTTGGGCTTCGTCACGCTGGCCTTCTTGGTGTCCACCAGCGCCTATTCGATCTTCGCCATTCCCTTCGTCACCCTGCCGGGGGAGGTGTCAGACGATCCGGCGCAGCGTACGCGGGTGGTCGCCTGGCGCATGGCCTTTGTCGGCGTCGGTGTGCTTGCGGCGGGCGGACTGGCCCCGGCGCTGGTGCAGGCGGGCGGTGGCGGACGGGCCGGCTTTGCCCAGATGGGGATGGTGCTGGCCCTGCTGTGCGGTGCGGTCATGCTGCTGGCAGCCTTTGCCGCACGCGGGTTCCGGCAGGACAGGCCACCGGCGGCCATCACGGCGGAAAGCCCGCTGCGCCATCTGCTGGCCAACCGTCCCTATCGCTGGCTCTGGATCACCTATGTGGTGCAGATGGTGGCCATTGCCGTGACGGCGGCCCTGCTGCCCTATGCGGTGCAGCATGTCATGAAGGCGCCGGGCGATATGGTGGCCGTGCTGTTCGTGTCGCTGACGGCGGGGTCGATCCTGACCATGCCGCTCTGGGTCCGCATCCGCGCGCGGTTGGGCAGCCTGCCTGCCTATCTTCTGGCCACGCTGGTCTGTGCGGGCGGGACCGCCACACTGTATGCCGTCACGGCGCAGGATGTGGTGCTGGCCTGCATCGCGACCTTCCTGGCTGGCGTTGGGCAGGCGGGGCAGCAATTGCTGCCCCTCACCCTGCTGCCCGCCGCGACGGAGGCAGCGGAGGGTCAGGTCGGGGTGCGGCATGCCGGCCTGTTCGCCGGCGTCTGGGTGGCGGGGGAAAAGCTGGGCATGGCGCTTGGCGGGGCGCTGGCGGCGCTGATGCTGGG
>JAEMSB010000389.1 GCA_016463045.1 Niveispirillum sp. | reverse complement strand
GCTCTATATCGGCCTGCCTTTCCTTTCCATGTACTGGCTGCGGTTGGAAAGTGGCCCCTATGGGCTGGCGCTGTTTCTGTTCCTGATGCTGTCCATCTGGGCGACAGATATCGGGGCCTATGCGGCGGGCAAGAGCATTGGCGGTCCGAAGCTGGCACCGCGTATCAGCCCCAAGAAGACCTGGGCCGGCCTGATCGGTGGCATGGTGGCGTCCGCAACTCTGGGCGGCTTGTTCGGCGCGGCACAGAGCGGGGATTGGCTGCCGGGCTGGCTGGTGCCGCCGGCGGCCACCGATGTGCCGCACCATGTTCATGCCACCGCCGTCCTGGCCTATGCCGCCATTGGCGCCGTGCTGGCCGTGGCGGGGCAAGCGGGCGACCTGTTCGAGAGCTATATGAAGCGCCGGGTCGATGTGAAAGACAGTTCCAGCCTGATCCCCGGTCATGGTGGTATTCTCGACCGGATTGACGGGCTGCTGTTCGCGGCACCGCTTTATGCGTTGTTCGAGATGACGGCGGGGCAATGGGTGCGATTTTGGTGAAGCCTGTGACGACGCGCCGCGTAACCGTGCTGGGCTGCACCGGATCGGTGGGTACCAACACCGTTGAACTGCTGGCGGCCTATCCTGACCGGTTCCATACGGAAGCATTGGTTGCGGGCCGTAATGTGGCCAAGCTGGCCCAGCAGGCCCGCCTGCTTCGTCCCGCCCTGGCCGTGGTTGCCGATGACAGCGCCTACGCCGACCTCAAGGAAGCGCTGGGGGGCTGCGGTATCGAACTGGCCGCCGGTCCCGCCGCCGTTGTGGAAGCCGCCAGCCGCCCTGCCGCCGACTGGGTGATGGCTGCTATTGTCGGCGCCGCCGGCTTGGCCCCCACGCTGGCCGCGGTGCAGCGGGGCGCCACGGTGGCGCTCGCCAACAAGGAAGTGCTGGTCTGTGCCGGTGAACTGGTGATGGCGGAGGTGCGCCGCTGCGGTGCCACGCTGCTGCCGGTGGACAGTGAACACAGCGCCATCTTCCAGGTGTTTGATGAAGTGCTGCGCGACCGCATCTCCCGTCTGATCTTGACCGCATCTGGAGGGCCGTTCCGCACCTGGACGCGCGATGCCATGCAGGGTGTGACCCCGGCCCAGGCCTGCGCCCATCCCAACTGGTCGATGGGCGCCAAGATCAGCGTCGACAGCGCCAGCATGATGAACAAGGGCCTGGAACTGATTGAGGCCCACCATCTGTTCGCCATGCCGGAGAGCCAGATCGACGTGCTGGTCCATCCGCAATCGGTGATCCATTCCCTGGTCGAATATGTCGATGGCTCGGTCCTGGCGCAGTTGGGCACGCCCGACATGCGCACGCCCATCGCGGTGGCTCTGGCCTGGCCTGACCGGGTGGCGACACCGGGGGACCGGCTGGATCTGGTGAAAGCTGCCAGCCTGACATTCGAGTCGCCCGATCCGGTGCGGTTCCCGGCTCTCGGGCTGGCGCGGCGCGCCTTGCAAAGCGGGGGGGCGGCCCCTACAATCCTGAATGCGGCGAATGAGGTGGCGGTTGCCGCCTTCCTGGCTGGAAATCTGGGATTTCTGGATATTCCGCGCGTCGTTGAGAAATGTCTGGCCACCCTGGCGCATGCCCCATTGGGCACGCTGGCGGATGTGGAAGCGGCGGATGCGGAAGCACGTCGCCACGCCTTTGCCGAAATTGCGGTTTTATCTCGCGCGAACTGAACGCGGCCCCTGGAGGCGCATTGATGGAAGTCCTGGGCTTCATCTGGAATTACGGGGTGATGTTCCTTGTCGTGCTGACCATTCTGGTCTTCGTGCACGAGATGGGGCATTTCCTGGTGGCGCGCCGTAATGGCGTGCGGGTGGAGGTCTTCTCCATCGGCTTCGGGCCGGAGATTTTCGGTCGCACCGACCGGCTTGGCACCCGCTGGAAGTTCAGCCTGATCCCGCTGGGCGGCTATGTGAAGATGTTCGGGGATGCGGGTGCCGCCAGCACGCCCGGCACCGGGCTTGACCGGATGACGCCGGCGCAGCGCGCCGTGTCCTTCCACCACAAGCGGGTGGGGCAGCGCATGGCCATCGTGGCGGCGGGGCCGGCGGCGAACTTCCTGTTCGCCATCCTGGCGCTGGCTTTCATGTTCATGGTCTATGGCCAGCCCTACACCCCGCCCGTGGTCCGCGAGATCCTGCCCGAGGGGGCGGCGGCGGAGGCCGGCATGAAGCCGGGCGACCGTATCGTCTCCATGGATGGTCGCGACACGCCGCGTTTCGAGGATGTGCTGGGTGTCATCGTCATGAACCCGGGCCGCACTGTTTCGATGGTGGTGGAGCGGGTTGAGGCGGAGGGTGCAGAGCCCAAGCGCCTGGAACTGACTGTCACGCCGCGTGCGGAAAAGATGGAAGACCGGTTCGGCAATATCCACACGATAGGCCGGCTGGGGGTGATGCGTGGTAATGACGAATACCGTCGCCAGACGCCCCTGACCGCCATCTGGGAAGCCGGCAAGGAGACGGTCCGTTTGACGGAAGGCACGCTGGACGCCGTCTGGCAGATGGCGTTGGGCATGCGCAGCACGAATGAGCTGGGCGGGCCCATCCGCATCGCGCAGATGTCGGGCCAGGTGGCACAGACGGGCTTCGTGACCATGATCTGGTTCGTGGCTGTCCTTTCCATCAATCTGGGCCTGATCAACCTGTTCCCCATTCCGATGCTGGACGGGGGACATCTGCTGTATTACGCAGTGGAGGCCGTTCGCGGACGGCCTCTTGGCGAGAGGGCTCAGGAATATGGTTTCCGGGTCGGTCTGGCTTTGGTATTGACCTTGATGGTTTTCGCGACATGGAATGACTTGGTTCAGCTCCGCGTCGTCGATTTCGTCAAGGGTGTCCTGTCTTAGCCTTTTTGGGGGAACAGTTGGTCTCGGTTTCCAGGTTCGCGCTGTGCCTGCTGCTAGGCGGCACCGCAACATCTGTCATCGCGCTGTCGACTGGCGCCATGGCCCAGGAGGCGTTTGATGGTGGCATCATTCGCGAAATCCGCGTCGAGGGGTCGCAGCGCATCGAAGGCGCCACGGTCCAGTCGTACCTGACGGTACGGCCCGGCGACAATTTCGATCCCGACAAGATCGACCAGTCGCTGAAGTCGCTGTTTGCGACCGGCCTGTTCGCGGACGTGTCGATCCGGCGCGAAGGCGGCGTGATGCTGGTGCAGGTGGTGGAAAACCCCATCATCAACCGCATTGCGTTTGAAGGGAACAAGCGCATCAAGACCGAGGATATCAATCCCGAGGTCCAGCTGCGCCCCCGTACCGTCTATACCCGCACCCGCGTGCAGAACGACGTGGAGCGCATCCAGGAACTCTATCGTCGCAAGGGCCGCTTCGCCGCGCGCATCGAGCCGAAGATCGTTCAGCTGGAACAGAACCGCGTCGACCTGATCTTCGAAATCGAAGAAGGGCAAATGACGGGCGTGCAGGCCATCAACTTCGTGAACAACAATGTGTTCGACGATGATGAGCTGCGCGAGATCATGATCACCAAGGAGTCGCGCTGGTGGCGGTTCCTGTCGTCCAACGACAATTATGATCCCGAGCGTCTGCGCTATGACCAGGAGCAGGTCCGCCGCTTCTATCTGCGCAATGGCTATGCCGACTTCAAGGTGCTGACCTCGGTCGCGGAACTGACGCCCGACCGTGAGGAATTCTTCATCACCATGACGGTGGATGAGGGCAAGCGCTACAAGTTCGGCAAGATCGAGATTCAGTCGGAAATCCCCGACATCGATGTGACGCCGCTTTATGAGGCCATCAACGCCTATTCCGGCGAATGGTACAATGGCGACAAGATCGAAGAGAGCATCACCGCCCTGACCAACCGGTTGGGCGACCTGCAATATGCCTTCATCGACATCGACCCGCTGCTGGAGCGTAATCAGGAAGATCAGACTATCAATCTGGTCTTTGAACTGAAGGAAAGCCCGCGCGTCTTTGTTGAGCGTGTCGACATTGTTGGCAACTACAACACCCTGGACAAGGTCATCCGCCGCGAAATGCTGCTGGTGGAAGGCGATCCGTTCAGCGTGTCCAAGGTCAAGCGCTCCGAACAGCGTATCAAGGATCTGGGTTACTTCCTGGATAGCGGTGTCGAGGTCAAGACGGCGGAGGGCAGCAGCCGCGATCAGTCCGTGATCACGGTCGAGGTCGAAGAACAGCCCACCGGTGAAATCCAGCTGGGTGCCGGTTACTCCTCCACCGACGGCGCGCTGCTGGACTTCTCGATCCGTCAGCGCAACCTGCTGGGTAAGGGCCAGGACCTGCGCCTGTCCACCCTGCTGTCGAGCCGCAGCTTCGAGGTGGATCTGGGCTTTACCGAGCCCTACTTCCTGGACCGCGATCTGGCGGCGGGTGTCGATCTGTTCCGCGTGGTCCGCGACAATCGCGACACCATCTCTTACGATCTGGAATCGACCGGTATAGTGCTGCGCGCCGGTTATCCGCTGTCGGAAAAGCTGCGCCAGCGCATCAGCTACTCGCTGGTTCAGAACAAGATCGACAATATCTATTTTGGCTCGTCCCTGTTCCTGCAGGATCAGCTGGGCACCACCATCACCTCGTCGGTGGAAAGCCAGTTGCTGTATGATGAGCGTGACAGCAAGATCGAACCGACCAGTGGCTTCTATGGCCTGTGGTCGGTGGAATTCGCCGGTGTCGGCGGCGACACCCGCTATTTGCGCAACCGCATCACGGCGGGCCAGTATTGGGAGCCGTTCGAGGAAGTGGTGCTGGGTCTGACCACCGAGGCTGGTTACATCTGGGGCATGGGCAAGGACCTGCGCATCAATGACCGCTTCTTCATCGG
>JAEMSB010000388.1:4318-4860 GCA_016463045.1 Niveispirillum sp. | reverse complement strand
TGGCGGTACTTGCCAGAAGCCCCAGCGACAGAAGACAGGACAGGACGCGCTTCATCTCGATCCCCGTTTATCCTTTATGGTTCCGAAGCCTAGCAGTGTGACCGCCAACAATGTGGCCGCCGGGGATAACCTGTCCGCTTGGCGGACAGGGGGTGCGACCCCTTGGCCCTATCCGCCTAGCGGACAGCGTGGGCGGCGATGTTGTGGAAAGTTCGGCAAAGGAATTAGCTGACCGGGCAGGCAGATATCCGGCTAGCAGGCTGATCGGGAAATACCAGCGTAGGCAAATAAAATAAGCCAGCGCGGCCCCAAAATAAAGTACAGCTGCCAGAAAACGGGAACAAGGCGCCGGAAATAATGCCGCTCGAAATGACCGCAAAAATCAAGGGGGCTTCATGTACCGTTCCAAATTCGTCGCCCTGACCACGTCCGCCCTGGTCAGTGCCTTCGCCGCTTCCGCAATCGTTCCCGCTGCCCTGGCTGCCGAGGGCGAGCTGGTGCTGGAAGAGATCATCGTCACGGCCCGCAAGCGCAAGGAGGAC
>JAEMSB010000388.1:0-4308 GCA_016463045.1 Niveispirillum sp. | reverse complement strand
GGACATCCAGACCGTCCCCATCGCGATCCAGGCCTTGACCGCAGACGATCTTTCGGAGCGCAACATCACCAGCCTGACGGATCTGGCAAACAACACGCCCGGCATCTCGGTCACCAATATCACCGGTGGCACCTTTACAAACGTCTATGTGCGTGGTCTGGCCCCCGCCAACTCCTCCACCGACCTCAATATTGAGGCCAATGTCGGCATTTTCATCGACGGCATCTACCAGACCAGCCGTAACACGGCGGACGTTCTGGGTACCGTCGATATCGCCCAGTTGGATGTGGTGAAGGGTCCGCAGAGCGCGCTTTATGGCCGTTCCACCTTCGCCGGCGCTGTCGGCATCACCACCGCCCGCCCCGGCAGCAATCCGGAGGGCAAGGCCACCGTCACCATAGGCAACAATGGCGATTATCGCGGCAAGGTTTCCCTGTCCCGTCCGATCATCGAGGATAAGCTGGCCGGCTCCATCACGGCGTCCTGGTCCACCTATGCCGGTGAGTTCACGAACGATTTCAATAAGGAAGACAAGCTAGGCGGGTTTGAGAAGCGTGGCGTCTCCGGCGCCCTGGTCTTCACCCCGACCGAAAATTTCACGGCGACCTTCACCGGCTTTGCCACCAAGTCCACGTCGGAGATGCCGGGCCTGTCGCTGAACCCGGTGACCACCCATAATTGCGGTGGCTTCAACGCGCAGTCGCAGGCCTATCTGCTCTATTGCGGCAAGATCCCGACCAATCTGCCCATCGACGTCACCTCCACCATTCCGGAAAGCGTCTCCAAGTCCCGTCAGGGTGCCCTGGAGCTGGAATATGAGTTCGAGAATTTCTCGATCGTCAGCGTGACCGGCATCAGCGCTTCGGAAGTCTATGCCGCCAACGACGCCGACATTTACGGCAATGGCGCGCTGTATGGCGTCTGCACCGTCGGTACCACTTGCGGTGCGGCAACCGGCAGCTATACCCGCACGGTCCGCGGCAACTCTCTGCTGATCAGCAATGATGAGGTCGTGACCAAGAGCCAGGAAATCCGTATCCAGTCGCCGGATACTGATCGGTTCCAGTGGCTGGCGGGTGCTTTCTTCTTCCAGTCCAATGTCGACAGCAAGGCCTGGGCCGGCACAACTGCGCCGGGTCTGGCCACCAACGAACGTCTGGTGCAGATCCTGCCGGGCTCGCCCGCCGGTACCGGGCCCATGGCTTCGTTGGCCAACCCTGGTCTGATCCTGGACCCGACCGTCGTTGCCCGGCTCGCCAACCATAGTTACAAGCAGAACATCACCCGCTCGCTGTTTGGCTCCATCGGCTATGAGGTGATTGACGATCTGCGTGTCGCAGCGGAAGGCCGTTACAATATCGACCGCAAGACTGATCGTTGCCTTCTCACCTATTTCAACGCCTTCGGCCCCTGCGTTGCCGGTCAGCCGTTCCGGGGCGAGTTCAATAGCTTCACCCCGCGCTTCACAGTCGACTATAAGGCGACCGAAGATATCTTCTTGTTCGCCTCGGCGGCCAAGGGCGTGCGCTCCGGCGGTTTCAACTCGTTGGCCGGCCTTTCGGACAATGAAAAGACCTTTGATGAAGAAACCAACTGGACCTACGAAGCGGGTGTGAAATCCTGGCTGTTCGACCGCCGTGTCATGCTGAACGCTTCGGCTTTCCGCGTGAACTGGACGAACCTGCAGCTTTCCACCTTCTCCCCCACCGCGTCCGTCGCACAGGCCATCATCATGAATGCCGGCAAGATGGAAACGAACGGGTTCGAGGTGCAGACCGAGGTGAAGGCCACGGATATCGTGTCGGTCGGCGGTTCGGTGACCTATTCCGATCCGAAATTCGCCAAGGGCACCTATGACCCGGCCTATTCGTCGCAGTGCGGCAATCCGTCCACCGTCTGCGATCTGGTCACCATCGCGGGCCGTGGCACCTTCGCCTCCATCGCCGGCAACCGTCCGGCCCGGTCGGTGAAGTTGCAGTACAACCTGCATGCCACTGCTGATGTGCCGGTGTCCGCCGATTGGACCCTGGCTGGCCGTGTCGATGTCAATTATACCGGCCCCAGCTACGTCAACAGCCTGAACCTGACCACCTTTGGTGAGCGCACGCTGACCAATCTGCGTCTGGCACTGGAAAGCGACACTTATTCCATCGCGGCCTGGGCAACGAACCTGACCGACGAGAAATACAACGTCAACATCATCCAGCAGCCGCGCAATTACAATGTCGGCACCCAGCGCATCATGGAAGTCTATCACGGTGAAGGCCGCCGCTTTGGTGTCACGGCCTCTGCCAAATTCTGATGATGCAATAACGCTTCCCCCGGCCCGCAAGGCCGGGGGATTGTTGTTTTACCATGGTTGGAGAAAGCGCTTATGACCCTCCGTCAGCCGATCCTGTCCCGCCGTTCCGTTGTGGGCGGCATGCTGGCCGCCGCCCCGCTGCTTGCCGCGTCGCGCGGCTGGGCCGCCGGACCCCAGACCGTTGATGTCGTGGTGGTTGGAGCCGGCCTTGCCGGTCTGAACGCCGCCGCCATGCTGGAGGAACAGGGACTGGTTGTACAGGTGGTGGAAGCCTCCGACCGGGTCGGTGGCCGTCTGCGCACGGGCCGGGCCGAAGGCTATCAGGCTGAACTGGGCGGCAGCGAGGTTGGCGCGCTTTACGGTCGCGTCCGCGACGCCTGCGCCCGCCATAATGTCGGGCTGACCACCAAGGGTGCCAAGGGCACCGACTTCCTGATCCATGTTGATGGCACCAGCGTGCTGACGACCGACTGGGCCAAGTCACCGGTCAATCAGACGCGCGGAAAGGAACGTGAGTTCCTGCCCTTTATTCTGCAGAACCGCCTGATGCATGACTGGCTGCCCTTCAAGCAGACCAATGCCTGGCTGCAGCCGGAGAATTTGCAGTTCGACATTTCCGCCGCTGAACTGATGCGGTCCAAAGGTGTGTCGGAGGCGGCGATCCGTCTGGCCGATATTGACCTGAACGGTGCCAGCCTGGAGGGCGTGTCGGCCCTGTCGATTTTCCGCGATATGGCACGCGCCCAGGTGGAAGGCTTCAAGGACCCCAACAAGCCGCAATATGGCGGCGCATCGCTGGTATCCGATCGCAGCTACATCGTCGGCGGGTCCGACATGCTGCCGCGCGCCATGGCCGCCGCCCTTAAACTACCGGTGCGCCTGAGCAGCCCGGTCATTGCCGTCGATCAGGCCGGTGATCAGGTCAAGACCCTGTTGGGCAACGGCGATGTGCTGACCAGCCGTTTCATGGTGATGGCGGCCCCGTTCAGCGCCGTCAGCCGTATACGCTTCACGCCGGGCCTGCCCGATGCGCAGGCGGATGCCGTCGCCGGTGCGCGTTATTCGGCAACGACGCAGTTCCATTTCAAGATCAAGAAGCCCTATTGGGAAAAAGACGGCCTGCCGCCCTCGATCTGGAGCAACACGTCGTTCGAGCGTGCCTTCGCGCTCAAGCACCCGGAAACGGGTGAGATCGACAGCATGATCGTCTGGGTCAATGGCGATGGCGCCACCCGCTGGGACGACCGCGAGACGTCCAAGCAGGTGGAACTGGTTCTGGCCGAACTGGCCCGTATCCGGCCAAGCATGGCCGGTGCCCTGGAATACAAGGTCGGCTACAGCTGGGGCCGCAATCCGTTTGTGGGTGGCAACAAGCATTTCTATGCACCGGGTCAGGTGAAGCGCTTCGCCATGGAAATGGGCAAGCCCGCCGGTCGTATCCATTTCGCGGGCGAGCATCTGCGCCGCCTGGAACATGGCATGGAAAGCGCCATGGAAACGGGCGAGGCGGCAGCACTGGAAATCCTGGAAAAGATTTGACGACCGGATAACGTCGCTGGGGGATATCGGGTATGGAACAACGTGACACGAACAGGCCGCTGGACAAGGTCCTGGCCTATGGCTTGCCGCTGCTGGTCCTGGTGCATGATCTGCTGACCATGATCCTGCTGCGGTCGGACAAGGCGGCCCCGATCCGTGAACAGTTACGCGGCTGGCATTATTTTCTGGGCACGGCCCTGTTCCTTTATGCCACCATGCGCCTTTGGCAATGGCTGAAGGGGCGGGCGCCGGGGCCGCAGGTGCCGCTGCCGCCGCGTGCCAAGGCCTGGGTCATGGCCCTCGTCAATGCCACCTACCTTATGTTCTTCGCAGCCCCGCTGCTGGGTGTGCTGGTGGTGTGGAGCCACGGGATGGACCTGCATCTGGGTCCCATCCCGATCCCGGCCCTGCTGGGTGAAAGCCGCGAAGTCTGGCCGTTCACGGGCTATTTCCATTCCGGGGTCAGC
>JAEMSB010000387.1:1519-4897 GCA_016463045.1 Niveispirillum sp. | reverse complement strand
ACAGCCTGGAACGACGCGCCGCCCACCGGGAATCCCGCCGCAAGGCGGCCGGCGCGCGGCGATCGCCTCTCCGGCCTGGCGCAACATGCCTGAGGCGCGAAGCCAAGCGAGCGGAGCGAGCGCCCGGCGCTTGAGGGCGTCAAAAAAAGCCTCGCGCTCGAAGCCCTTCGGCATCAGGCGCTAAACCTCCTGCGCGAGGCGCTGCGCTTCGTCCTCGCTGATCAGCGCATCGAAGATCTCGCCCATCTCGCCCATCATCACGCGGTCGATCTTGTGCAGCGTGAGGCCGATGCGATGGTCCGTCACGCGGCCCTGCGGGAAGTTGTAGGTGCGGATGCGCTCGCTGCGGTCACCGGTGCCGACCTGGCCCTTGCGATCGGCCGCGCGCGCGGAATCCAGCGCCTGGCGCTGCGCGTCGTAGATCTTGGCGCGCAGCACCTTCAGGGCCTTGGCCTTGTTCTTGTGCTGGCTCTTTTCGTCCTGCTGGCTGACCACGATGCCGGTGGGCAGGTGGGTGATACGCACGGCACTGTCGGTGGTGTTCACCGACTGCCCGCCAGGACCGGAGGAGCGGAAGACATCGATGCGCAGGTCGCGCTCATCAATATGGATATCGACCTCTTCGGCTTCCGGCAGCACGGCGACGGTGGCAGCGGACGTGTGGATGCGGCCCTGCGTTTCCGTTGCCGGCACGCGCTGTACCCGGTGGACACCTGATTCGAACTTCAGGCGGCGGAACACGCTGCGCCCCGTGATGGTGGCGCTGGCCTCCTTGTAGCCGCCGATGCCCGTCTCGCTGACATCCATGGTCTCAAACCGCCAGCCCTGGGCGGCGGCATAGCGCTTATACATCTCGAACAGCTCGGCGGCGAACAGGGCTGCCTCGTCCCCGCCGGTGCCGGCGCGGACTTCCAGGATGGCATTGCGTTCGTCCGCCTCATCCTTAGGCAGCAGGGCCAGCAGGATGCGGCGTTCCAGCTCGGGCAGGCGGCGCTTGGCCTCGGCCAGCTCGTCGGCGGCCAGATCGCGCATCTCTTCATCATCGCCGGCGGCCATGGCCTCCAGCTCGGCCATGTCGGCATGGGCGCGGCGCATCTCGGTGATGGCGGCGGCGACGGGCTCCAGCTCGGCATATTCCTGGCTGGCCTTCACAAAGGCATCACCGTTGAGGGCGCCCGACGCCAAACCGTCGCGCAACTCATCGAAATGCCGCATCACCTTGGCCAGCGGATCGCCAAATCTGGTTTCAAAATCCGACACGGGGGGAAAGCCTGTCCAAATACGCCGTCGCGCGTGGGTATAGGCCATTGCCGGCCTGCGGTCACCCCGAAATGAAAAAGCCCCCGTCCGGTTGCCCGGAAGGGGGGTACAGGCTGGTACTGCCCGATGAAACTGTGGGGAGCGGTCGAAGGCCGCTCCTGGGTCTGAGGAACTCAAAAACCCGTTACTTGGCGGCGATGGTGACGGTGACGGTGTCGGCATAGTCACCGGCGATGTACTGGTCGGAGGCGGCGATGGTGACCTTCAGGTCGGACTTCTTGCCGAACTGGGCGGTGGCGCGGTCGATGACCATCTGGCTGGTCAGCGCACCACCCTGGCCGTCATAATTGACGGAGTAATCGATGGTGAAGTTACCCGACTTCAGCTTGCCGGCATTGGCCGAGGCCAGCGTGATCTTGTAGCCGGAACCGGAATTGCAGGTCTCGGTGACCGAACCGACCGTCTTGGCGGTTTCGCCGGCCTTGAGCGCCAGCGACTGGTTCAGGTCCTGGACGGCGATGGTGCAGGACAGAGCGACATTGCCCTTCAGCTGGATCGTGCCGGACGCGTTCTGGGCCATGGCGGGGGCGACGATGGCAGAAGCGATCAGGGCGGCAGCGGCGGTCTTGGCGAAGAACTTGGTCATGTCGGTCTCCATCGGTTCGTTGGGGCGAGGCGTTGTTGCCTTCATGGGAACCAAGGATTGCAGCCGGGATGCCAAGTGCGGACACACCCTGAAAGTTGAGGGTTTCTGCGGCCTTTGGGTGTGTGTTGTACCTCGGCCGATATATTGCATAACGCAAAACTGCAAAACGCATGTGGCGATATGCAAATATCATTGCATATAGCAATTGACGTCATGGCAAGGGCACAACCTAAGCTAAAGGTTAGGTTTGTAGTGGGGCCCCATCCGCCCCCGCCGGCACCGGCCCCGCGTAACTGCTGACTTCCCGACCCTTCCTTTGCTATCATGGTCCTATCAACGCCTTCTTCGCGCCTGTCCGCATTCGGAGCTGCCGGCTTTCGGAGCTGGAAAGGTGTGAACTCCGTGAAACACCCTCTTATTTTATGGTTCACTTGGTTGCATGGGATCGTTCGGAACGGTTAAGTCTTCCGACCCGTTCCTTTCCGGTCGCCCCTTCATGCGCTTCCTGCACGCCGCCGACATCCATCTGGACAGTCCCCTGCTGGGCCTTGCCGCACGTGCGGGGGACCGGGCGGAGATGCTGGTCGGCGCCACGCGCCGGGCGCTGGTGCGGCTGGTCGATCTTGCGGTGGAGGAACAGGTCGCGTTCTTGATCATCGCGGGCGACCTTTATGATGGCGACTGGCGCGATTTCATGACGGGCCTGTTCTTCGCCGAACAGATGGCCCGGCTGGAGAAGACCGGCATTCCCGTCTATCTGCTGCGCGGCAATCATGATGCCGAAAGCACGATGACCAGACGGCTGTCGCTGCCGCCCAATGTGCATGTCTTTGATCACCGCAAGCCACAGAGTTTCCGGCTGGATGATCTGGGTGTGGCGCTGCATGGCCGCAGCTTTCATACCCGCGACGTCACCGACAATTTGGTGCCCTCTTATCCGGCCCCCGTTGCCGGCCTTCTGAATATCGGCGTGCTGCATACGGCGTTGGAGGGCAAGCCGCCGCATGCCCGTTACGCCCCCTGTTCGCCCGCCGATCTGAAGGCCAAGGGCTATGATTATTGGGCACTGGGCCATGTGCATGAACGGGCCGTGATCGACCGCGACCCCTGGATCATCTTCCCCGGCAACCTGCAGGGCCGCCACGCCAATGAAACGGGGCCGAAGGGCGCTACGCTGGTCACGGTAGCCGCGGGCCGGATCACCGATGTCGCGCATGTGGTGCTGGATGTTGTGCGCTGGGTCCGGGTTGCCGTGGCGCTGGACGGGGCGCAGGGGGAGCGGGATCTTGCCGACCGCATCGCCGCCGCCCTGGACACGGCGCGGACCGATGCCGGTGACCGTACCCTGGCCGTACGCTTGACGCTGACGGGCGCCACGGCCCTGCACCGACGGTTGAAGGCCGATCCCGTCTGGCTGTCGGCAGAGGCGGAACAGGCGGCAGCGCGGGCGGGTGGGGATATCTGGATCGAAC
>JAEMSB010000387.1:0-1509 GCA_016463045.1 Niveispirillum sp. | reverse complement strand
GAACGCATCGTCACCGATACGCGCGATCCGGTGCGGGGGCCGGCGCCCACCGGCGACGCGCTGGCCGAACTGACCGCCGTGCTGGCCGCGCTGAAGAATGATGAACAGGCGCTGTCCCCACTGCTGGAAGATATCGCACAGCTGAAGGCGCGGTTGCCGGAACGCGCCCTGGCCGATCTGGGGCTGGAGGACGATGGCGCGCTGGCGGCGTTGCTGGAGGATGCGGAGGCTTTGTTGCTGGACCGGTTGTCGGCGGGGGAAGGCTGATGCGTATCAACCGCCTGGACCTGGAACGCTATGGCCATTTCGACGGGACCAGCCTGGACCTCTCGAACCCGGATGCGCGCCTGCACATCATCCATGGTCCCAATGAAGCCGGGAAATCCACGGCCCTGTCGGCCATCTGCGACCTGCTGTTCGGGGTGCCTGAACGGTCCCGCCTGGGCTTCCGCCATGGCAACAACGCCCTGCGCATCGGGGCGGCCCTGGCCCTGCCCGATGGTCGGGTGCTGGAGGTGAAGCGGCGCAAGGGGCGGACGGCAACGCTGCTGGATGGTGATGGCGGGGCGGCCCTGCCCGACAATACCCTGGCCCCCTGGCTGGGCGGGCTGGATCGGGTGGCGTTCGAGCGGCTGTTCGGTCTGGACCATGCCCGCCTGCGGGCCGGGGGTGAGGCCATGCTGGCGGCGGGCGGCGATCTGGCCCGGACCCTGTTCCAGGCGGGCAGCGGCCTGTCGGGGCTGGACCGCATCGTCACCCGCCTGACCGGCGATGCGGACGAGATCGGCAGCCCCCACCGCAAGCAGGCCAGCAAGCCCCTGTGGCAGTCCATTGATGCCCATGCCGAGGCGACAGCCCGCATGCGTAACGAGGCGACAAAGGCCGAAGCCTGGGAGGCCGCCGAAGCGGCGGTGACGGGTGCGCGCGAACAGCTTGCCGCCATCCGCGCCACCCTGGCCGAGGCGGAGACGGCGCGCAGCCGACTGGAACGGCTACGGCGTGTCCGTCCGCTGCTGGCCCGGCTGGACGATCTGGCTTCGGCACTGGCCGGGGCGGGGGAGGGGCCGGACCTGCCCGAAAGTCTGGCCGCCGACTGGCGCCGGGCAGAGGCGGAGATGCGGGCCAGCGCCCGGCAGGCGGACGAAATGGCCAAGGCCCTGGTAGAGGCGGAAGCGGCACTGGAAGCCGCCGGTCCCGTTCCGGCCCTGCTGTCCCTGGCGGCGCCCATTGAGGCCCTGTACCAGCGCCAGGGGGAAATGGCGAAATCCGCCGCCGACCTGCCCCGACGGCAGCAGGAACAGGCCGCCGCCCTGGCCCGGCTGGCGCAACTGGCCCGCGATATCGGGCAGGCGGCGGATATCGACCAACTATCGGCCCTGCTGCCCGACCGGCTGCTGATTGCCCGCATCCGCGACAAGGTGAAGGAGCATGCGCGCCTGGATCAGGCCCGCACCGACGCCAGCCGCCGGCATGAGGCCGCCAGCCGGGAGGCCAGACAGGCTGAACGGC
>JAEMSB010000386.1 GCA_016463045.1 Niveispirillum sp. | reverse complement strand
GTCCAGCACCATGGCCGCACTGGCCGGTATCATCTTCTCCCTCTATACCCGTTCCGGCTATGCCCTGACCGGGGTTGGAGTGGAGTTGGATGCCATCGCAGCGGTGGTGATCGGCGGCACTCTGCTGTCGGGCGGGGTGGGCGGCATGGCGGGATCGCTGATCGGCGTGCTGATCCAGGGGTTGATCCTGACCTGGATCACTTTCGATGGCAGTCTGTCATCCTGGTGGACGAAGATTGCCATCGGCATGCTTTTGTTCATATTCATCGGGTTGCAACGCCTGATCCTGCAATTCTCCGCTCCCACCGGGCGCACGGGGTAGAACATGTCCATTGCCCGCTGGGCGGCCGACCGCCCGCTGTCCAACCATGAACAGATCGTCCGTACCCTGGGCCTGGAGATACTGACCGGAGTGCATGTGCCGGGCGCCAACCTGCCGCCGGAACCGGCACTGCTATCACGGTTCGGCATATCCCGTACCGCTTTGCGGGAGGTTCTGAAGACCCTGTCGGCCAAGGGGCTGCTGATTTCGAAGACGCGGGTGGGCACCAGGGTGCAGGACCCGATCCATTGGAACTATTTCGATGCCGATGTCCTGGCCTGGAAGGTCAGCCAGGGCCTGGATGAAACCCTGCGCCGGCATCTGGTAGAGGTGCGGACGGCCCTGGAACCACAGGCAGCGTCACTAGCCGCCCTGCGGCGTACGGCAGAGGATCTGGCGACCCTGCGCCGCTGTATCGATGCCATGGCCAATCCCGACCATGATCAGCGCAGCTTTGCTGAGGCTGATCTGGATTTCCATGTGGCGGTGGGCACCGCGTCGGGCAACCCGATGATGCGGTCTTTCGCGGCGGTGATCGAGGTGGCGCTGCTGGCCTCCTTCTCGCTGACCTCCCCCATCGACCGTCCGGACCTGCAGATGCAGGTGGTCGCCGCCCATGCCGCCATCGTCGATGCCATCGAGGCGGGCGACGGCCCCGGTGCCGCCGCCGCCATGCGCAAGGTCATTCAGTCAGGGTTTGATCGCGCCTGACCGCCCCCTTACTCTACAAAATCCTCCACCCGCACCCACCGGCCCGTCATATAGGCATCAGCCACGATGCGTAGCGGGGCCAGATCGGCATCGACGCGGCGTTCGGCGACCAGACGGGAGAACAGGGCGTAGAGATTGGTGTATTCCTGTTCCTTCTGCTCGATCTGGGCCACGCCATCGATGCTCATCACCGCACCGCCGCGCGACAGGGTCAGGGTGCCCTGGTCGGTTTCGATGATGATGTCCCAGGTCTGCGGTCCCGTCTGACGCCAGTCAAAGTCCGCCGTCACGGGCAGGCCCTGATGGTCGTGCATTTCCAGCGTGGCAGCAATCGGCGCCTGCCGGTTGGCCGGAACCTCCAGGGTCGCCTTGTCCACGATCAGAGCATTGGGCAGCAGATGGGTGATGATCGACAGAGCATTGATGCCCGGATCGAAAACGCCCAATCCCCCCGGGGCCCAAATCCATTCCTGGCCCGGATGCCAATGGCGCACATCCTCCTTCCACGAAACATGCACACGCAGCAGCTTCTTGCCCGCCAGCCAGACACGCGCCGGCTCCACCGCCGGTGCATAGCGTGAATGCCAAGTGGCCAGCAGCGCCAGTCCCTTCGCACGGGCCAAATCGATCAGGTCATACACTTCCGTGAGGGTAGCACCCGGCGGCTTCTCCAGCATCACATGCTTGCCCGCCTCCAGCGCCTGACGGGCCAGGGCGTGACGGGCCTGCGGCGGGGTACAGAGGCTGATGGCGTCAACATCGCCCGCTCCGGCCAGCAGGGCGGCCAGATCGGGAAAGTTGGGAACACTCTCCACACGTCCATGCCGGCTGGCCACCGCTACCAGTTCATAGTCCGCATTGGCGGCAATGACGGGCAAGTGCTGGTCACGGGCGATCTTGCCGACGCCAACCAGACCGATCCGGATAGGGGACATGGACGCTTCCTCAATAAGGGCGAAACAGGGTGCGTCTGGATAGCCCATTTTATATGATAAATCCAGCAAAGAGCGCGGCGGCGGCTTGAATAGTCGTACTATTGAGCCTAGAAAGGCCCGGACACCATCGCGAAGGTACCGACTTATGCCCAACCTTGAGACCGCCCCCACCCTGCCCGGCCGCGGCCTGTTCGGGACCATGCCGGATGGCACGCCGGTCGATCAGGTGACGCTGGTCAACCGCCTGGGCTGGGCCGCGCGGGTCATCGGGTTGGGGGCCAGTTTACAGGCCCTGTGGGTTCCGGACCGGCATGGCGAGCTGGCCGATGTGGTTCTGGGCCATGATGATCTGCAATCTTATCTGGATAACCGCACCTTTCTTGGCGCGATTGCCGGACGCTATGCCAATCGCATCGCGGGCGGCTGCTTCACGCTGGATGGGCGGGAATATCGGGTGACCCGCAATGACGGGCCCAACTGTCTGCATGGTGGGAAGCAGGGTGTGGATCTGCTGCCCTGGACCCTTACAGAACATGGACCAACGCACGCCGTCTTTACCCTGCACAGCCCGGATGGGGCGGAGGGGTTCCCCGGTACTGTCGATATCCGCGCCGAATATACGCTGACCGATGACAGTCTGCTGATCGTGCTGACGGCCACAACGGACGCGGTCACCATCATCAACCTGACCAACCATGCCTATTTCAATCTGGGCGGGGCCATCGCCGGCGGAGATATATTGGGTCATGAGCTGACGCTGGCCGCCGATCATTATACGCCTGTCGATACCAACCTGATCCCCACCGGGGAATTGCGGGCGGTGGCTGGTGGCGTCTTTGATTTCAGCGGCCCACGCACCATAGGCGCCCGCCTGCGCGATGGTACGGAGGCGCAATTGGCGCTGGCCCGTGGCTATGACCATAACTTCGTGCTGCGGTCGGGCGGCGGGGCGGAACCATCCTTTGCCGCGCGCCTGTCCGATCCGGTGACGGGACGGGTGATGGAATTGTCTACCACGGAACCGGGCCTGCAATTCTATTCCGGCAATTTCCTGCCCGGCAGTCTGATCGGCAAGGGCGGTCGGCTTTACCGCCAATCCGACGCTCTGTGCCTGGAACCGCAGAAATTCCCCGACAGCCCCAACAAGCCATCCTTTCCCAGCGCACGGCTGGAACCCGGACAGACCTACCGGCATGTGTCGCAGTATCGGTTCGGGGTAATGAAGTAAAGGGACGGCTTAACGCCGCCCCGTCCCGCCGCTCCAGCCCATGCCCTTGCTGATGGCGCGGGCTGTGTCCTTCACTGTGGCGATCAGTTCCTGCATGCGCTCATCGCTCATATATTGGGCGGCGCTGGAGAGGCTGATGGCGGCGATGATTTTGCCGCTGGCACCCCGGATGGGGGCCGCGACACAACGGATACGGTCCTCATTCTCCTCTAGGTCGAAGGCATAGCCGCCATTGGCATAGTTGCGCATGCGCTGATGCCAGACGGGCCAGTCGGTCTCGCTGAAATGCTTGTCGTGGAAGCTGCGCCAGCGCGCCTCGCTCTCATCCAGGATCAGGGCCTTGCCCAGACCGGTGGAGGCGATGGGATGGCGTTCACCGACGCGCGAACCGATCTCGATACGGCGGCGGCCCGGTATCTTGTCCAGATAGAGCGCCTCTTCCCCGTCCAGCACACCCAGATGCACCGTATCCTCGGTCGCGGCGGCCAGATCCTCGATATGCGGACGGGCAACGCGGGGGATGTCCATCTGCTGCTGCGCCAGATAGCCCAGTTCCAGCAGCTTCGGCCCCAGTTGATACCCTTCGCGCGGGGTCAGGATCAGGAAGTCACGTTCCACCAGGGCAGCAGCCAGCCGATGCGTCGTGCTGCGCGTCAGATCCAGGCGCTGCGCCAGTTTGGCCAGGCTGATCGGACCGTCGGCCACAGCCTCCAGCACGTCCAGCCCGCGCAGCAGCGTCTGGCTGCCGCTGGGGGTGGCCTTGGGGGCATCTTCATCATGCTCGGCGGTGGCGCTGCTCATCTGCTCGTATCACTCTCTCAATTTGCGGAACAGCATCCCATAATCGCGCCAAAACAGCAAGGTCGGGGACGGGGTGCACATGGGTGAAAATTGTGGAAAACCAAGGGGCTGCGCCCGTCAGGGCTTTGCCACCTCTACCGCATAGACATGCACGTCACCATGCATGTTGGCGCGGAAGATGATCCATTTCCCATCTGGCGTGAAGGTGATGTTGGGTTCCAGCCGGTAATCATGATCCTGCATGTTAACCAGTTTCTCCGCCCGCAACACGCCGGGGCGGATCAGGTCATCGGCATTGGGGGCATGGATGCCGGCAACATCGGGAATGCCTTCGGGCCGGAACAGGTAAATCCATTTGCCATCCTTGGCCTTGGCCACCATCTCCGCATCGCCGCCATCGCCCGCAAACAGGGTGCCGTCGCGTGAGACGTTGAAATGCACCGACCATTCATCGCGGGTCAGGTGGTACCAGGTGCGCTTACCCGTGGCGATCTCATACCCGGCCAGCCAGAAATCCTCCCCGCGCGGGGTTTGCAGGTCGTACCAGATGGTCTTGCCATCGGCGCTGAAGAATTCATGCCCCGCGATTTCCATATTCATGGTGCGGGTATGGATCTTGGTCAGGCCGGTGCCATCGGTACGGATGGTCCAGATACGGTCCACCCGGTGCCACGGTCCCTCGTGACAAAACATGATCAGATTGGGATCGGTGGGGGAGAATTGCAGATGGTTCAGCCAGTCTGTGGCCTTGTGCACCGGGCGCTGCGCGCCGGTCTTCAGGTCGATGGTGAATATCTCCATCGGCACCCGCGCTTCCAGCCGCTGGTAAAGCCGCACCTCCTTGGCGTCAGCATAGACCATGGGTTTGCCATCCGGCCCGACATATTCATAGTGATTGTCGAAGCGGGTATTCTTGGGATCGG
>JAEMSB010000385.1 GCA_016463045.1 Niveispirillum sp. | reverse complement strand
GGGCCATACGGATGGCACCCTGACGATTGCACAAAAGCAGCTGACCTACAGCGTTGATGCCGTCGCCTCCATCTATGGCACTGTCGCAGCGCTGGGCACGGCCAGCCTGACAGGTGTGGTGGGGGGTGACATTGTCACGGCCACGGTCAGCCTGTCGGGGGCCACCCTGTCCGACCGGCTGGCGGTGGGGACCTATGAACAGCGGGTGGTGCTGGGCGGGGCCGATGTCAGCAATTACAGTGTGGCCACCGTCGGCAACAGCATCGGTCTTGTGACCGTGTCACCCAAGCCGGTCAATTTCGCCATCAGCAATGTCGCCAGCATCTATGGCACCCGGGCGGTGCTGGGCACGCCGACGCTGACGGGGGTGTTGTCAGGGGATAATGTCACGGGGGCCGTGACGTTGGCAGCCGGCACCTTGTCTGACCGGTTGAAGGTGGGGACCTATGATCTGACCCTGACGGCCTTGTCGGGTGGATCGGCTTCAAACTACGTCCTGGCCGGGTCCGGCAATAGCAACGGGGTTCTGACCGTATCGCCTAAGACGCTGACGGCTAGCATCGCCGCGGTTTCCAGCATCTATGGTCAGACCCCGTCCACGGGCACCGTCACGTTGAGCGGGTTGGTGGCGGGCGATGATGTGAAGGCCGATGTCAGCGTGGATGGGGCCGGTGGCACCGTCACGCCGGGCCCGAAGCTGGGCGTCGGCACCTATACGCAGCGCGTCAATGGCCTGAAAGGGGCGGATGCTGACAATTATGTGATGGGCACGGGACAGGGAGCGACGGGGTCGCTGACCATCACGCCCGCCGCATTGACTGTCACGGCAGCCAACCTGTCGAAAATCTATGGCACGGAAGATCCGTTATTTACCTATACCGTGACCGGTCTGGTCAATGGTGACCTTCTTTCGGGTGGTTTGACACGGGCGGCGGGGCGCAATGTCGGCACCTATGCCATCAGCCAGGGCAGCCTGTCGGCGGGCCCGAACTATACGCTGAGTTTCAAGGGCGGCACCCTGACCATCACGCCCGCCGCATTGACCGTGACAGCAGGATCGGAGACCAAAATCTATGGCGATGCCGACCCCACCCTGTCCTACAGCGCCACCGGGCTGGTCGCCGGTGACAGAATATCGGGCGATGTCCGCCGCGCGACGGGGGAGAATGCCGGAACCTATGCCGTGGAGCAGGGCAGCCTGTCGGCGGGACCGAACTATACCCTGACCTTTCAGGCAGGCACCCTGACCATTACGCCGGCAGCCCTGACGGTGACGGCCAATGCCGTCAGCCGGATTTATATGGATGAGGACCCGGAACTGACCTTCACGGTCGCGGGGTTGAAGCGGGGGGACAGTGCATCGTCGGTGGTGTCGGGCCTGCTGCGCCGGACGGTGGGGGAGGATGTCGGCGCCTATGCCATCGCCCAGGGCAGCCTGACCGCCAATGCCAATTACAAGCTGAGCTTTACGGGTGCCGATTTCACCATCCGGCCCGCCAATCTGACCCTGGCCGTGGTGGCGGCCAACCTGTCCAAGATCTATGGCGATGCCGATCCGGCCCTGACCTATGCGGCCACGGGCCTTCGCGGCAAGGACAGCCTGGACAAGGTGCTGTCCGGTGCGTTGAGCCGGGCGGGCGGCGAGAATGCCGGCACCTACGCCATCAATCAGGGCAGCCTAACCAGCATCAACCCTAATTACACCGTCAGTTTCACCCCCGGCACGCTTACCATCAGCCCGGCTAACCTGTCGGTGGCGGCGGCTATGGTAACGCGCACCTATGGCGATGGCGACCCGGCGCTGACCTATGCTGTTTCGGGCCTGAAGCGGGGGGATAGTGCGGGTTCGGTGCTGTCGGGCAGTCTGGGCCGGGCGGTGGGAGAGGATGCCGGCACCTACGCCATCAACCAGGGCAGCCTGGCCCTGACCTCTCGCAATTACACCTTGTCCTTTACGGGCGCGCAGATGGTTATCAACCCGGCCCTGCTGTCGGTCACGGCCAATGCCGTGTCACGCATATATGGTGCCGCCGATCCGGCCCTGACCTTTGCGGTGTCGGGATTGAAGCGGGATGACAGTGCCACGGGCGTGCTGACCGGCGGGCTGGCGCGGGCTGCTGGCAGCAATGCCGGACGCTATGCCATCGGGCAGGGCAGCCTGTCGGCCAATGGGAATTACCGGGTCAGCTTCACCGGGGCCGATTTCGTCATTACGCCGGCGCCGCTATCGGTGCTGGTCGATAATGCCACCCGGCAGGCGGGGGCGGCCAACCCGGTCTTTACGGCCCGGTTCCAGGGGCTGGTGAATGGCGATACGTCCACCGTGTTGACGGGGCTGCGGTTCCAGACGCTGGCCGATGCGACGTCGCCAGCCGGGAACTATGCCATCAATGCTGACGGCATCAGCAATGGTAATTACCAGATTACCTACGTTGATGGCCTGCTGACCGTGACCGGTGGTGGTGTTCTGCCGCCTGTGGTGGCCGAAACCGCGCCCGTGACGACGATTACCAAGCCCGTGACCGCGCCTGTAGTGCCTGTGGTCGCGGCCCCCGTGGCGGTGGCAAGCCCGATTGTGACGCCGCCGCCGGCCCCGGTGGCGACCGGCCCGGCACCGGTGGGCGATGGCGGGTCGGCGGCGCTGGCCGCCGTGAACCAGAGCGTGCAGTCGGCCAGCGGGTCGGCGGCGGATGATGACAGCGCGGCGGAGGAGATGATCCCCGGCCTTCTGTCGCAGCAGCGCCGCCTGCCCGGTGAGATGCCGGACGGTACGCCGGGCCTGGAACAGCAATTCCCCAATCTGGGACGGGTGTGGTGATGGGCCGGCTGCCGCTCGCGATCCTGTCCCTGCTGCTGCTGTCCGCCTGTGCGGGCAAAGGGCCGGTGGCGGCAACCAAAGGGCCTGAGGGACCGATCCCGCTGGGCCGCAATGCCATTGGCGAGGAATGCCGTGCCATCCCCATGGAAGCCGCCGAGGGCAAAGCCTTCGCGCTTTATTGCGGGGATTGGGAACAGGCGAGCGGGTCCATCGCCGTCACCGACCTGTATGACCCGCTGCCCGAAGGGGCCGAGGCCAAGGCCCGGCAATTGGCGGTGGAGGCGAACCGCACCGCCTGGGCCGGCAGTTTGGCACAGAAGGCTATCTGCCAGGGGGCACAGCCGTTACCAGGTGGGACGGGGCTGCTGACCCAATGCCAGTTGCGTGAGGGGGGCTGGCCCTATGTCGGGGTGACGCAGGTCGACGGGCGGCGGATGGTGCAGGCGGACGGCATTCCCGCCGTCGCCGACCTGCTGATTGCCGTACCCCGGTTGCTGGAGGCGCGACCGGTCACGAGTGGGGCCGATGTGTCGGCCTTACTGCGGGCCGCATTGGGCGACGAGGCGCTGCGGTTCGGGCGTGGGGACCTGAACAGTTTTGAGCGATTGGCGGAGGTGGGGCGCCTGTCTAATTCGGTGGAGGATTATGCGGGGGCGGAGGCCGCCTATCGCCGGGCGCTGGATATCCAGGGCAAGGCGTTGGGTGCCGATAGTCCGGGCGCGGGCGACACACTGATGGCGCTGGCCCTGGAAGTGTCGAACCAGGGGCGGGGGCCGGAGGCGGATGCCCTGTTCCGCCGTGCCGATGCGCTGCTGCAGACGAGTTTCGACAAGGCGGCGCGGGCGCGGCTGGGCAGCTATATGGCGTTTCATGCCGCCAATAGTGGTGATGCGCGGCGTGCCCTGTCGCTGGGCCGGGACAGCAGCGCCATCCGCCGCGCCATTGTCGATGATCTGGAGGAACAGGCCGGCGGCGGGGCCAACCGCGCCGTTTTGGGCAGTCTGGCCGCGGCGCGTGGCGACCTGATCCATTCGCTGCTGCTGGAGGCGACCGTGTCGTTGCGGTTGCAGCAATATGGGCTGGCCGAGGCGGCGACGATGGAGGCGGCCAACCTGTTCAGCCGCACACGCGGCCTGCCGCCCTGGTGGCATGCGCGCATTCTGGGTATCCAGGGGCTGGCCAAGGCTGGTAAAGGCGACGCGGCGGGTGGTGCCGCCCTGATGTCCAAGGCCGTGGCGTCCAACAAGCAGCTGTTCGGGGCGGGCTGGCCGGTTGCGTCCAGCATGCTGGAACTGGGCCGTGTCTATGCCCAGGCGGGCATGGATGCCGAAGCGCTGGCCATTTACCGCGAGGCGCTGTCCATGCTGGCGGCGCTGGATACCGAGCGCGGGCAACTGCCCTTGGACCGGCTGACCCCGTTCCTGGATGTGCTGTACCGGCAGGGGCAGGCGGATGCCGGCCAGCGCGCGGCCCTGCATGCGGAGATGTTTGCGGCGCTGCAGATGGTGCGCGAGGGCGTGGTGGGCCAGACCATCACGCGCGCCGCCGCCCGTTTCGCCAGCAGCGACCCAGCCGTTGCCGACCTGATCCGCCGGCAGCAGGAAGCGGTGCGTAACCGTGACCGGTTGCGGATCGAGGCGGCGGCGGAAACCGCCAAGCCCGATGCGCAGCGTGACAGAGCGCGCGAGGCGGAGTTGCTAAAGCAGCGGGACGCGGCGACGGCAGACGCGCAGGGGCTGGAGCGGCAGTTGCAGGCCGCCTTTCCCGATTACGCACGGCTGACCAAGCCGGTACCGGTGACCACCACCGCCCTGTCGGCGCGGCTGGGGGAGGGGCAGGCGCTGGTGCAGTTTGCCTTTGCGGCCAGCGGGTCCTATGGGTTCATTCTGACCAAATCCGGTATCTTGGCGTATCCGGTTACGGCGACACGCAGCGATTTGCAGGAGAAGGTGGGGGAGCTGCGTCGGTCCATCACGCCGCGCGCGGGTGTGCTGCCGCCCTTCGATCTGGACCTGTCGCATGATCTTTATGTCCGGTTGTTCGGCGGGGCGGGGGAAGTGCTGGCGGGTGTGAAGCATCTGGTGCTGGTGCCCTCTGCCGCCC
>JAEMSB010000384.1 GCA_016463045.1 Niveispirillum sp. | reverse complement strand
ACTGTATGCTGCGGCACCTTCCGTTTGCCACCGCACGGACCATGACAGATATCGCCAGCACCGCCACGCCCGCCGAGATTGACGCCTTCATCCAGCGCTGGACCCCATCCGGTGGGGCCGAGCTGTCAAACTATGGCGATTTCATTGCCGAGCTGTGCGCCCTGATCCGCACGGAACCGCCGCGTCCCACCCAACCGGATGAGGCCAAGAACACCTATGTAAAGGAGAAGGCGGTCAGCATCCGCCATCCCGACGGCAGCAGCAGCAGCGGGCGCATCGATTGCTACAAGCAGGGCTGTTTCGTGCTGGAGGCCAAGCAGGGCGTGGATGCGGTGCAGGGTGACCTGCCGCTGCTGGGCCTTGCCGGCGACGCCGGCCCCCGGCGCAAGGGCCATGGCGTGCGCGGCAGCAAGGGCTGGGACGACGCCATGATCCGCGCGCGCGGTCAGGCAGAAAAATATGCCAAGGCCCTGCCGGAATGGCCGCCCTTCCTGATCATCGTCGATGTCGGGCATGAGATACAGCTGTTCGCGGGCTTCAGCCGCACCGGCAAGGATTACACCCACTTCCCCGATGCCAGCTCCTTCCGCATCAGGATGCAGGATTTGCATCGTGCAGAGGTGCGGGCGCGGCTGAAGGCGGTCTGGGAAGACCCGATGTCGCTGGACCCCAGCCGCCATGCGGCCAAGGTCACGCGCGACATTGCCGACCAGCTGGCCAGACTGGCCAAAAGCCTGGAGGCCGACGGCCATTCCGCCCAGAATGTCGCCACCTTCCTGATGCGCTGCCTGTTCACCATGTTCGCGGAGGATGTGGAGCTGCTGCCCAAGGAAAGCTTCCGCGAAGAGTTGAAGGGATTGCTGCCGCATCCCCAGCATGTGGCACCCACCCTGCGCGCCCTGTGGAAATCCATGGATGAGGGCGGGTTCTGTTCGGTCCTGCGCACCGACGTCCTGCGCTTCAATGGCGGGCTGTTCGCCAAGGCCGACGCCCTGCCCCTGACGGAGGCGCAGTTGCGCCTGCTGATCCAGGCGGCCGGTGCCGATTGGCGCGATGTGGAACCGGCCATTTTCGGCACCCTGCTGGAACGCGCCCTGGATGCGCGGGAGCGGCACAAGCTGGGCGCGCATTACACGCCGCGTGCCTATGTCGAACGCCTGGTCCTGCCAACCGTCATCGAACCGCTGCGCGAAGAATGGGACGCGGTGAAGACCGGCGCCCTGGGCCAGGATCGCGAGGTCGCGGTGGCGGAGGTGCGCGCCTTTCACGAAAGGCTCTGCGCCACCCGCGTTCTGGACCCCGCCTGCGGCACCGGCAATTTCCTGTATGTCACCCTCGAACTGATGAAGCGGCTGGAAGGCGAGGTGCTGGATTTCCTGTCCAACACGCTGGGCGAACGGCAGGACGCGCTGGCGTTGGCCGGTCACACCGTCGATCCGCATCAGTTCTTAGGGATTGAGATCAATCCCCGCGCCGCCGCCATTGCCGAAATGGTGATCTGGATCGGTTACCTGCAATGGCATTTCCGCACCTTCGGCAAGGTCCGGCCCGCCGAACCGATCCTGAAAGATTTCAAGAATATCGAGAACCGCGACGCCATCCTGGCCTATGACCGGGTGGAAGTGGTGAAGGACGAGAAGGGCAAGCCCGTCACGCGCTGGGACGGCGTGACCATGAAGAAGCATCCGGTAACGGGGGAGGATGTGCCGGACGAGAAGGCGCGGGTGGAGGTGCTGAACTATGTGAAGCCGCGCCCGGCCAAATGGCCCAAGGCGGATTATATCGTGGGGAATCCGCCGTTTATTGGGAATAAGCGGATGCGGTTGGCATTGGGAGAAGGCTATACGACCTCAGTAAGAAAGACCTACAACGATCTACCCGACTCCATAGATTTAGTGATGTACTGGTGGGACAGGTCCTCAAGGCTTCTGCGGTCTAAAAAAGTTATAAGATTTGGCTTCATAACAACTAATAGCATCACGCAGACATACAATAGAAGTATTGTTTCACAAATTATAAAAGATAAGGCGTCAAGTATTTGCTTCGCTGTTAGTGACCACCCTTGGGTGGACACCGCCGATGGTGCTGCGGTACGTGTAGCCATGACGGTAGCTGCAAACAGCAATCGGCCTGGACGTCTCCTGAAGACCAAGAGCGAGACAGCCAATGCAGACGGTGAGTATTCAATAGAATTTTCTACTATTGAGGGTTCTATAAATGATGATCTGTCTATCGGGCCGGACATTACAGGTGCTTTTGAGTTGCGGTCAAATAGTAATCTCGCCAATCAGGGAGTTATTCCGCTTGGTGATGGCTTTAAGTTAACGCGAGATCAACTCGATTTCTTCAAAATAAACCCGAAAAAATTGCCCGATTTTATTAAAAAATATATCATAGGAAGAGATATAATGCAGAAGCCAGAGGAGAAATACATTATTGATTTTTTTCCACTCTCAGAGCAAGATGCGCAGAGTGCAAGTCCTGCTATCTATCAGCACATCTTGAATACTATAAAACCGGAGCGACAAGCAAAGGCACTCAATAGCAAAGATGCTAGCGAATATTATCGTTTGTGGTGGCAATTTGCGAAGCCAAGACAAAATCTACGGCCGGCAATTTTCAGTATTCCGAGGTATATAGTTACGTGCAGAACATCTAAGCATCGAGTTTTTCAGTACATACCCCGAGACTACATGCCAGATGCCAAAATTGTGGCTATCGGCTTGTCTGATAGCCTTCACGTTGGTATTTTATCATCAAGAACCCACGTATTATGGGCTATGTATTCAGGCGCTTGGTTAGGAGTTGGGAACGACTCGAACTACAATCATTCAGATTGCTTCAACAAATTCCCCTTCCCCGACCCGCCCGACGACCTGAAGCAGCGTATCCGGGACCTGGGGGAGCGGCTGGATCGGTTCCGCAAAGACCGGCAGGCGGAGCATGCCGATCTGACCCTGACGCAGATGTATAATGTGCTGGAGCGCCTGCGCGAACTGGACCGCGATCCCACGGCCAAACCCTTGGATGCCAAGGAGAAGGCCATCCATGACAAGGGCCTGATCTCTGTCCTGCGCCAGATCCATGATGATCTGGACCGGGCCGTGTTCGATGCCTATGGCTGGCCGCATGATCTGTCGGACGAGGGCATTCTGGAAAAGCTGGTGGCGTTGAACAAGGAGCGGGCGGCGGAGGAGAAGCGGGGCCTGATCCGCTGGCTGCGCCCCGATTTCCAGGCCCCCAAACAGGCCGCCCCCGTGCAGCAGAGCATGGATGTGGGCGCGGAGGCGACGGCGGCACCGGCCAAGGCGGAAAAGCAACCCTGGCCCAAGAAGCTGGCCGAACAGACACAGGCCGTCCACGCCGCCCTAACCGCAGCCGACGGCCCCCGTACCGCCCGCGAACTGGCCCGCGCCTTCAAATCCGCCCCCAGCCCGCGCGTGGAGGAGGTGCTGCAATCCCTGGTCGCCATGGGCAAGGCCTGGGTCGTGGAGGGCAAGGAGGACCGTTACGCCGCGTGATGCGGGTGGCGGTGAGGTGGTGCCTGTGGCCCCTGGGTCCCGGCTTGTCGCCGGGATGACGAAGCTCGGGTGGGATTACGGAGACAACAGGGGTTACGCCCCCTGCCCTCCCCGCTTTACGGGAAACTCACCGTCACAAACGCCGCCACCCGGCCACCGCATTTGCAGCCGGGCTCGTTCTTCAGGCTGGTGTCGGTATAGGCGATGCCGATGGTGGCGGGGGCCAGAGCGTAGGAGAGTTCGGCACCCCATTCCCAGAAATTGGGGCCGCCCAGGTCCTTGCGGTCATACCATTGATGGCCGATATGCGGGGAGAGGGCGAAGCGGTCGGCGAAGGGGATGGTGACAGCGATGCGGTGGTAGAGCGCGTCGCCGGCCCCGCCATCATCGGGGCTGTAGACCATTTCCGCTTCCCATTGATGGGTTTCAAGGTCCAGCGAGCCGGCCAGCGCAAATTCCCAGAGGTCCAGGCCCGCCCCCTTGGGCGCGCCGGCATAATGGGTGCGGCTGATGCCGGCCACGACGGCCCATTGCTCCCATTCCCATTGATAGCCGCCGATCAGGTTCAATTCGGCATCGGTGCCATCGTTGAAATCGACGGTGGAGCCGTCCACGGCCAGGAACAGGCCCGTCTCATGGGTCCAGGTCAGCCCGCCCTGGAAGGCGGCATGGCCGTCGGATTGGGAGAGGCCCTTGTCGATATAGTCGCTGGTCAGGCTGACCGATCCTTCGACATCTGCCCAGGCCGGGGCCGCAGACAGACCCGCCACCAACGCCAAAGCCGCCAACCGCGCAACCATCCTGCCGACCTTTTTTCTTTATGGACACCAGATAACATAGCCATGAGTAGGCATGACCCGGACCGAAGATACGAGGTGGTGTGAGAATTTCATGCTGTTCATTGGGATATATCGGCAGAGAGACCGCTATTGATTTTGATTTTGATTTTCAATAGTAATACTTCAGCCTTCCTGATCGGCACCGAATAAAGGTGTCGGGGCCTGGTCACGCACGGGGCGCAGGACGATGTTGGAGGTGACGCGGCTGACGCCTAGCTCCGTATCGTCGATCCAGCCCTGGGTCAGTTCCTGATAGGCGTCGATATCGGGGCAAATCAGCTTGGCGATGTAATCGAACTCGCCACTGACCTCGAAACACTCCACCACTTCCGGCGTGTTGGCCAGCCGGCGCTCGAACAGCTGTCGCCCGTGGCGGCCATGATGTTCCAGCGCGATCTGCGCCAGGACCGTGATGCAGCTTTGCAACCGGCGGACATCCAGCACGGCGCGGTAGCCGGTGATCAGCCCTTCACGTTCCAGCCGGCGCACCCGTTCCAGGCAGGGCCGCGCCGACAGGCCCACCCGTTCGGACAGAGCCTGATTGGTGATGCGGCCATCGGCCTGCAGCTCTGTCAGGATGCGCAGG
>JAEMSB010000383.1 GCA_016463045.1 Niveispirillum sp. | reverse complement strand
GCGCCTGGACCACGCACGTGCTCTGGCATTTGCAGGCGACGCCGCGTCGGTTCGGGGAATTGCGGGTCGACATGCCGCAGATCTCGGCCAAGACGCTGACCGCCCGGCTGCGCATGCTGGAACAGCACGGGCTGGTGGTGCGGACCGTCATGCCGACCTCCCCACCCTCCACGGAATATGGGCTGACCGATCTGGGCCGAGAATTGATCCCGGTTTTGAGCGCGATTGCGGAGGTGGGCCGGAAGCTGAAGTTGAGCCGGACCGGCGAAATCTGCCAGGAAGCGGCATAGGGCTTCAACGTTTACCGGTGCAAAAGCCGCCAAAGCTGCTATCATTTGCCGCAGTGGGTTCGACCGATCGCCCCTTGCGGCAACCGTCACCCGGTATGCCGACTTTGATTCTCCGGGCCAAATGGCCGAACCATGACACGCCAGCCATCCGTCCGGATGATGGACAGGCTGGCCTTTGGGGAGGTTGAGGATATGGCTTATCGCATGGCCGCCGATCAGGCGGCGATGAACCACGACCGTTCCGTAGCCATGCCGGAAATCCGGCACATCACCGTGCATGATCTCATGGAAGCCCTGTCCATGGGGGTGCGCGACTTCATGGCCGCCCCGACACAGCTGCTGTTCCTGGGCCTGATCTATCCCGTTGTGGGCGGTCTTGCGGCGGCTGCGGCGGCGCAGAATGATCTGGTCCCCCTGATCTACCCTGCCCTGGCTGGCCTGTCGATCATGGGGCCCATCGCAGCGCTGGGTATGTATGAGCTGTCGCGGCAGCGGGAGATGGGGGTGGAGATCACCTGGCGCAACGCCCTGGATGTGCGCAGTTCGGGGCAGATCATGCCCATCGCCTGGTTGGGCGCGATGCTGCTGGCCGTGTTCCTGGTCTGGCTGGGTGTGGCAGAGCGGATTTACATGGCCACGCTGGCCAGCCAGCCGCATGACGGGATCGCAAGCTTTATCAATGCGCTGATCAGTACCCGTGAAGGCATGATGATGTTCATTATCGGCAATGGTGTCGGGTTCCTGTTCGCCATGCTGGTGCTGACCATGACGGTCGTGTCTTTCCCCATGCTGCTGGACCGGCGTGTCGGGGTGCTGGACGCTATGGTCACCTCGGCCCGTGCCGTCTGGCGCAATCCGGTCATCATGGCCGTCTGGGGCCTGATGGTGGCTGGCTTGCTGCTGCTGGGCAGCCTGCCGCTATTTGTCGGGCTGGCGGTGGTGATGCCGATCCTGGGGCATGCCACCTGGCACCTGTATCGCAAGCTGGTAGTCTGACCAACCAACGCTAAGTTGTTGAGCGGGCAGCGAAAGCATGCAACCTTCCCCCTGTTGATCATAGATGGGGGCCTTATCATGCATGCTTTCGCCAAGGCTCTGTTGGGCCTTTCAGCAACGGCACTGTTGGCCGTTCCTTCCGTATGGGCGGAGGGAAAGCAGAATTTCACGCTGAACAACAAGACCGGCTACACAATCTCTGAGGTCTATGTATCGCCCAGCAAGGCATCAAGCTGGGAAGAGGATGTGCTGGGCCGTGATGAAATGCCTGATGGCGAAACTTTTGATATTGAGTTCAGCCGCTCGGAGAAGTCCTGCAATTGGGACCTGAAGGTGGTCTACGACGACGGTACACCGGCAGAATGGTCCGGCTTCAACCTGTGCGAAGTGTCGACCATCAGCATTTATTACGACCGCAAGAAGGACAAGACCTGGGCCGAGTATGAGTGAAGCCAGGACCTGACATTCAGGAAAGGGCCGCCGGCGGGGAACCGGCGGCCCTTTTCTTTTACGATCACCGATAAAGAAAAAGGCCGCCGGGTCGCACCGGCAGCCTTTGAGTTGCAGAGCAGTCCACCCTGTTGAAAGATCAGAACTGTTCGACGTCCAGATCCATCATGGACTTGGCGCCGGACATCAGGCTCTTGAAACGGAAATCCACCTCCGGCAGCATCTTTTCCACGAAGAAGCGGGCCGTCTTGATCTTGGCGTCGTAGAAGCTGTCCTTGCCATCGGCACCGTTGGCCAGCTTCTCCTGCGCCACCTTCACCATCTTCAGCCACATCCAGCCCACGGCCACCAGACCGAAGATGCGCAGGTAGTCGGTGGAGGCGGCACCCGCCTCATCCGGGCGGGCCATGCCCTTCTGGGCCACCACCGCCGTGGCTTGCTGCAGCTTACCAAACGCCTTGGCCACGGGAATGACGAATTCCAGCAGCGTCGGGTCTTCCTGGCTCTGCTCCAGCTCCGCCTGCATCGGGTGGAAGAAGCGGCGCAGCAGGCGGCCCAGATTCTGCGGAAGCTTGCGGCCGACCAGGTCCAGCGCCTGGATGCCGTTCGCACCCTCATAGATCATGGCGATACGGGCATCGCGCACGAACTGTTCCATGCCCCATTCACGGATATAGCCGTGACCGCCATACATCTGCTGGCTGTTGGTGGCAACCTCATAGCCCATGTCGGTGAAGTAGGCCTTCACGACGGGGGTCAGCAGGGCCACGAAATCATCGGCTTCCTGACGGACGACCGGGTCCGGATGCTTTTCCACCAGATCGATCATCATGCCGACCCAATAGCCCAGGGCGCGAGCACCCTCGGTAAAGGCCTTGGCCTGCATCAGGTTCTTGCGCACGTCGGGATGGACGATGATGGGATCGGCGGCCTTGTCCGGCGCCTTCGTGCCAGACAGGGCGCGGCCCTGGATGCGATCCTTGGCATAGGCGACGGCGTTTTGATAGGCAACGGCGGCTACGCCGAGACCCTGCATGCCCACGCCCAGACGGGCCGCGTTCATCATGGTGAACATGGCGCGCATGCCCTTATGCGGCTCACCCACCAGCCAGCCCTTGGCGTCATCGAAATTCATGACGCAGGTGGCATTGGCCATGATGCCCATCTTATGTTCGATGGAACCGCACATCACGCCATTGCGCACGCCGGGTTCGTTATTCTCGTTCGGCAGGAACTTCGGCACCAGAAACAGGGAGATGCCCTTGATGCCCGGCGGGGCGTCGGGCAGCTTGGCCAGCACCAGATGGATGATGTTGCTGGTCAGGTCATGCTCACCGGCGGAGATGAAAATCTTTGTGCCGGTGATGCGGTAGCTGCCATCATCGCTGGGGACGGCCTTGGTCTTCATCAGGCCCAGGTCGGTACCGCAATGCGGTTCCGTCAGGCACATGGTGCCGGACCATTCGGAAGAGACCATCTTGGGCAGATACTGGGCCTTCAACTCGTCACTGGCGTGCGCCCGGATGGCGTTCATGGCGCCATGGGTCAGGCCCGGATACATGGCGAACGCCATGTTGGACGAACACATCAGTTCTTCCAGCACGAAGCCGACGGTATGCGGCAGTCCCTGCCCACCATATTCGGGATCGAAGGCCATGCCCTGCCAGCCGCCTTCCTTGTACGTGTCATAGGCTTCCTTGAAGCCCTTGGGCGTACGCACCACACCGTTTTCGTAGTGGCAGCCTTCCTCGTGACCCGAGCGGTTCAGCGGCTGCAACACGTTCTCGCACAGCTTGGCGGCCTCTTCGAGAACAGAGGCGACCAGATCGGGGGTCGCATCCTCGAAACCCGGAAGCTTCGACAGCTGTTCGGCATTCAGGACGTCATTCAGCACGAAGTTGATATCTTCGAGCGGGGCCTTGTAGACGGGCATGGGAACTCTCCGTGTGGACCGCTACCGCGGCAGACCACCATCCCCCCATATGACCGGCACCGACATTGCGGATTCAGACATATCGGCAGATGGGGCACCTCGGGGCGTCGATAGGGTGGACAAAGGAGATGTGAAACATTGTGCAACACAATAACGGGGTGTGCTGCATGGGAACGGCCCCTCCCGAAGGAGGGGCCGTACAGGTCAATTCCGCAGCGGCTTGCCGGTTTCCAGCATATGTTCGATGCGGTTGATGGTGCCCGTGGTCTTGGTCAGGGCCAGGAACCCTTCGCGTTCCAGGGTCAGCAAATCGTCTTCGGTCAGCACCTGCGTGATGTCGGTGTTGCCACCCGACAGCACGAAGCCGATGGCCTTGGACACGACCACGTCATGCGGCGTGGCCTTGCCCTGCTGGGCGAACCCGTCCACCGCCATTGAGAAGGCGGCGGCCGCCGTCGGGCCCGGCAGGCGGATTTCCGGTTCCTGCGGCGGGGTGTAGTTCGCCGCCAGTTCCAGGGCCTTGGCCTTGGCATCGGCCAACAGACGGTCCTTGTTGAAGGTGATGCCGTCGGTCGGACGCAGGATCAGCATGTCGCGCGCCTCGAACGCCGACTTGGCGACCTTGGCGGTGCTGATGGCCTCAAACGCGGCGGACAGGGCCGGCATAGGGCCGCCCGGACGACGCTTATTGGCCAGATGGCGGATGACCATCTCCTTACAGCCGCCCCAACCCGGCAGCACACCGACGCCGACCTCCACCAGACCCGAATAGGTCTCGGCATGGGCCTGCACGGCGGAGCTGTGCAGCAGGATTTCGCAGCCACCCCCCAACGCCATGCCCGACGGGGCGGCGACGGTGGGGAACGGCGCGTATTTCAGGGCCTTGTAGGTGTTCTGACCCTCGGCAATCGTCGCCTCAATCTGCGGCCACAGGCCGATATTGATGGCGAACAGGGCCAGACCCAGATTGGCACCGACGGAGAAGTTCTGCGCCTCATTATGGATGACCAGGGCCTTGTAGGCACCGGACTTGCCATCGCCGATGATGCCCATGGCCTTGCGGATCATGCCCATGATGTCCTGATCCAGGGCATTCATCTTGGACGTGAATTCCAGGCACAGGACGCCATCGCCAATATCCCACAGGCTGGCCGAGCCGTTCTTGGCGACCGGCTTCGACCCGCGCTTGATATCGGTCAGCAGCAGCACCCCGTCCGGACGCTTCACCTCGGCATACTCGCCATCGGTGCCCAGGAACAGCAGCTTGGACCCATCCACCTTATAG